>CAYQAF010000227.1:0-4452 GCA_964415375.1 uncultured Alcaligenaceae bacterium | reverse complement strand
TGCTCGCTCGCATCCATCCCCTGCAGGAAGGCGCTGCAGAGGCGTATCGACAGCGACTCTGCGTCTGGGAAACCAAGCGCGCGTCCTACTCGCCGTCGATTCGGTGCCGGCGATCTTCGCCGTCCCTGGGCTGCGCGCGCTGTGCTTCGCGCTAGCGGCGTCGAACACGAACTGTTGCATCTGCCATGTTCACGCAGCGGCCCCTCGGGTAGCCTCGACAACCCTTGCAGGGCCCAACCGGGGGCGCATCCGCCCCCGCAGTCCCGCACGCGAGCGTTGTCAGTCGATTTTCTGCCAGGACGCGTCCGGCGCGTACACCGACATCTCGCGTACGCGCGCGGCGCTCTCCGGGCCCAGGTCCTTCTGCCGGACAACGCCGTCGCGATCGACGACGAAGGTCTTCACGCCGGTGTCGTCCCACTTCGCCGGCCAGCCGACGAACACGGGGACGCCGCCCGCGACCGCGGCATCCGTCGCCGGAAGCTGTCGGAAGCGATAGCCCTCGTACGGCCCCCCCTTGGCGACGTACGGCCCGAGTGGGCTGGGCGGCGTGCCGACCTTGGACGGCCAGTACAGGCCATCGCGCTTGCCGGGCGCGGCAACGAGGCGCGTGGCATAGCGGCCACGACCCTCGCCGGCCTTGTACTCGTCCTGCGCGTCGACATACGCGCGCATCACCTGGATCGCGTCCAGCTCGTTGCGGCCGATGCGCCGCGTGCGCAGCTCGTCGGCCATGGCCGAGACGTCGAACGACCAACCGGAAGTGCCCTTGACGATCGGGATCGGCAGCGTCCAGCCGTAGCGGCCGACTTCCAGCCAGGCCTTGGCATCGCCGGCCGGTACGATCCGGCGCGCCTCGGCCCACGACGCGAGGAACGTCGTGACGTCCTCGGACGACGTCCGGGGCACCGGAAGGAACTTTGCGTGATCCTTGCCCAACGTGCGCGCAATGGCGTCGTCGTCGTGGCGGGCGACGCCGTCGACCAGCGCTTCGGCGGCGGCGAGGGGGGTGGGAAACGCCTGCTGCGCGAACGCCGCCGGTGCGACTGCAAAGAGGGCGCCGAGGGCGGCGCCACGTGCGAGCTTGATCATCGGGCGCCGACTCCTAGCGTGACCTCGAGCCGCCCTGCGGGCGGTTTGCCTGCGCAGCGCCGGACGGGCGCTGGACTTGCGGACGTTGACCTTGCGCGCCGCCGGGGCGCTGCCCCTGCGCGGGCCGTGCCTCCGCGCCACGCGGACGCTGCGTCGGCGTGCCCGCAGGACGCTGCGCCGGCGCACCCGCCGGACGCTGGATCGACTCCCGGCTCGCGCGGCCGCGATCGATCTCCTGGCGCGCCTGGCGATGGTCGACGCCCTGCAGTGCCGGCACGCGCTGGTCGCGGGAACCACCGCGGTCAGCGGCACGGGCGCGGTCGAGTGCCGCATCACGATCAATGCCCTGTGCGCGGTCGCGTGCCGCGCCGCGATCGATGTTCTGCGCACGGTCGCGCGCCGCATCGCGATCGATGTTCTGAGCGCGGTCGCGTGCCGCATCGCGATCGATGCTCTGCGCACGGTCGCGCGCCGCCCCGCGGTCCAGCTCGCGTGAACGGCCGGGGTCCAGCCCCTGCGCCTGCCTTCGCAGGTCGTCGCGATTGCGATCTCGCAACGCGTCGCGGTCGGTCGACACGCCGCGATCGCGCAGCGCCTGCTCGGCGCGGCTGCGATCGACGTCGCGGCCGCGGAACTGCTCGCGGTCCACCCGATCGGCGCGCCGCTGCAACTGGTCGCGCGTGCGGTCGCCGCCGCGATAGGGGATGTCGCGCCGGCGGTCGGGCCGGTGCGACCAGTTGACGTCGCCGCGTCCGGGATCCCAGCGGTCGATCGGGTGGCGGACGTGAATCCTGTTGTGGTGGTGCACGTTGATCGTCACGCGCCGGCTCCACCAGTGCGGGTGGCCCCAGATCGCGTGCGTCACGCCCACGCCCACGCCCCACCAGATGCCGGTCGAGATCGGGTGGTGCCACCAGAACCCAACCGGTGGCGGGATGAACACCGGCGGAAACGCGGGCCACATCCACGGTCCGAACATGTGCACCGGGTTGTACATCGGCACGAAGACGACCTGCGGATTGCGCTGCTCGATCACGATGACCTGCGGCGGCGGTGGCGGCGCGCCAACCACTTGCACGAAGTCCGCCGGCGGGCGCGACTCCACGGTCACGTTGACGTGCTCGTTCGAGGCGAGGTTGCCCGCGCGCTGCGCTGCCGTGCGCAGCCGCTGGACCGAGTCCATCACGTCCTCGGGCTGCAGCAGGAAGGCGTCGCCAAGGTCCTTCACCCACGTCGGGTTCTCACCCATCATGACGATGACCTGCGGGAACGCGACCAGCGACTGCACGCTCGGGTCCCAGGGCTTGTCGTCGACGAGCGCCACGGCGGCGTCACCCTTTTCGTCCGGGTTGGCGCGTGACCAGAGCGCCGCTTCGGCGACGTCGGCCGGGTAGGTGGCGGCCATCAGCACCTGCGAGAGCAGCGCGTCGGGGAACAGCGCAACCTGCGCGGTGAGCTGGTCGATCTGCTCCTTGCTGAACGGACGGTAGTCGTCCTGGGCCCCGGCTACGGCCGGGACGAAACACGCCAGTACGACGATGAAGCGGCGAAGCCGCGCGAGAAGGGGAGTCACGGTCGTTCCGGAGAGGGTTTCTCGAGGCGAAGCGGGCCGGGCGGAGAAGGGTCGACGCAATCTCAGGCAGGACGTTTCGGCAACCGCTTTCGACGACCCCGCCGGTGGCCGGCATCATACACGTGGCACGGCATGCAGTGGGTCGCGAGTTCCTGTTCATCGTGCCCTGATCTGCCACGCGCGGTCGGCGTCATCGTCGTCGCCATCATCTCCGGCCCGAGTCTACAGTGGCTCGTCCTCGCGAACGGCCGCGCCCGATTCGGCGAGGGGCATGGTCAGCGGGCGAGACGTTGCAATTCCGCGTTTCATGCGTGCCAGCGTGGCCCGGTCGACGGTCATGCCGTTCTGCTCGGACAGCGCGGCGTGGAACTCGTCGAGGAAGCTCGCGAGCGGCGCGCGCAAGGCCTCGTCGTCCACTGGCGCGGGGCCGGGAATCGCCAGCAGGCGCAGCCACGGCACGGGCTGCTGGCCCGGTGCGAGCGCAGGCTGGACGTAGTCGATGTCGACCGCGCGCGCGCCGATCCGCGCGAAGAAGCGAAGCCGCGCGTGCGCCCGTGCGACGTCGTCGGGCGCGAACGGCGGCTGCGGCATTCGTCGCGGCCACTCCACTTCGGCAAGCAGCGCGTGGACCGGCCCGATGGACTCGCAGGCCGAGCGCGCCGCCACGCCGAGGCGGCGTCCCAGCCCGCGACGGCGATGGCCACCCGTGTCCTCGACGTACAGGTACGTGAGGAGCGCGCAGCCGCTCGCACGGTAGTACTCGATGGCCGCGCCGCCGGCCAGCCGTTGCTGCGTTCCGTTGCGTTCGACGGCCGCGACGACGCGCATCAACGGCTGCGGCGGCGGCATGCCGAGGATGCGCGCCTCCCACGCCTCGTCGGCTTCGGCCTCGTCGCCGGCGAACGTTCGGGCGTAGCCGGCGCGGAAGGCCGCGAGCAGCGATTCGAAGCGGGCCGGTGCGGCCGCGTGCAGCGTCGGGTCAAGGGCTACCAGGCCGATCGTTGCAGTTGCATCGCGATCGTTGGCGCTCGTCCACACGGTGTCTCCTGCACGTTCCCCAGCGTCGTCGCCGACCGCAAGGCGAGCCGGACCCGACGCTCGCGCAACTTTACTCTCACCCGCGGCCGGCGCTTCGGTCGCTGGCATGAGCATTGGCGCGGGTTTGCGGGCGAGTCGGCCGGAAGAGACCGAAGCAGACGCCCGACGGCTACCCCTCAGCGGCTCGACCCACGGACGCAGCTACTTCGACATCGTGATGGTCGGCATCGTCGGCGCGATCCTTGGCCTCGTGGCCGTGATCGTGCTCGGGTCCGCGTTCGGCTCGTTCTAGGCGAGTGCGGGTGGGTGTGCGGCCGCCCGGCTGTGCAGGGAAGCGCGCACCTCGTCCACTGCGGGCAGCTTCGGCACTTCGCTTCGCAGTGGATCCCTAGGGTCGCGAAACAGGACGGAATCCGCTTTTGACGTCCCAGCGCGCACCCGCAAGCCCTCGGCCCGCCGCCGGACTGACGCTTCCCGACACGAGCAGCGTGCGTCGCTTCGCGGCAAGGTCGCGTCGTGCCGAGAAATCTGCCGCCTCGGCGTTCCACCAGACGTGGTCGAGGTCCGTCGCCACCACGAGCGCCTTCTGCGCGGTGCTTCCCACTGCCACGATTCCGCTCGCACGGATTCCCGACAGCGGCGCCACTTCACGATGGTACCGTCCCAGCATGCGGACGGCGCCCACGAGGGCACGTGCGCGAGCCTCGCCCTGGACGCCCGGCACGAGTCTCTGCGGGACGCCCAGCAGC
>CAYQAF010000226.1:0-4452 GCA_964415375.1 uncultured Alcaligenaceae bacterium | reverse complement strand
AGGTTCTGCGTCCCCCACCCCGGCACGAGGCCGAGGTAGCGCAATTCGCGCAGGTAGTCGCCCAGCAGGATCGCGTCACGATCGAGCTTGCCGATCGACTCGTGCAACGCGATGCGCTCGCGGCCGTTGACGAGGCCCGTGCCGTACGCGGCTTCGACGCCCGAGCGCAGCAGCGCGACGTTGGCCGCCCGGGTCGCGCTCGCGATGCCACCGCGCAACTCGGACGAGGCCCGGAAGTTCTCGGCCTCGACGGCGAGCGACAGGTCGAGCACGCGCAGCCGGGCCGCGGGCGAGCCGACGCGGGGCAAGGCATCGCGCAGGTTCGCTAGCAGCTTGGAGGTGACACGGTAGCGGCTGGTCGGGCTTGCGTCCGCCGCGTACGCGGCGCGGGCGTCGCGGAGTAACGCCTGCAGCCACGGCGCGGCCGTGAACGCCTTCGCGTTTTCGTCGAGCACGACCGCGAGGGGCCGCGGCGCGTAGACGCGGTCGATCTCGTCGGCGAGCGCGCGTGCCGCCTGTTGCAACGTCGGATCCTTCGTCCGCGCCGCGTAGTCGCGCACGCTCTTCGCGTCCGCGGCCTCGGGCGTGCCGTGGATCTTCACGCGCAGCTGCTCGAACGCCGGGTCGCGATCCGACAGCGCGGCGGCCATGTTGCGCACCTTCTGCGCCGACGCGGTGTCCGCGCCGTGCGGCAGCAGGCGCACGCCGCTGCGCAGCGCCGGGAAGCGGTGGCCGACCCAGTCCTCGCGCCCGGCCATCGAGGTGAGGAGCGCCCTGGCGCCGTCGCGCTCGTCCTCCTCCTGGATCGCGCCGCGGTAGAACTGCGCCTTGCGGAAGATCCAGCCGCTGTCGGCGGCCACGAGGAACTTCTCGACCAGGATCTGCGCGTAGGTGTCCGGGAAGGCAGGATCGGCGATCGCCTTGGCGGCGTCGATGCCGGCGAGGAACGTCGCCACGCGGTAGCCCTGCGCACGCAGCTCCCGCGTGCGCTCGCTCCACTCGCCGTGCTGCCAGCCCTCGCCCTTCTTCGCGCAGGCGTAGTCCTTGGGCGGCAGCACCCGCCCGTCCTTGCAGAACCACTTGATCGACACGAAGGGGCCGCGAGGGCTGTCCTTCATCTCGCCGATCCACTGGCGGTACTTCGCGGCGTCCCGTGCGGCGGACGGCGCGTCGGCCGCCACCGTCGCGTTCGCCATGGCGCAAAGCGCCAGGAGCGCCCCCAGGAAGGTGCGCTTCGCGCCGGCTGCAATCTTGTCCGTCGTCAACATGTCGCTCCACTCCCGCTCATCGGTATCCATTGCAGCAGCGCGAGACATCGCCAGCCGTCATCCGCCCCAACCGAGGACATCCCGCAGGATCGTCCACCGCTTGCGCGTGGCCTGCCCGCCCTTGCCGAGCACCCAGTAGTCGTAGGCGCGGCTCACCACACCCGAGGCCTTCTGCACGACCAGCCAGTCGTCGACGAACTCCGCCAGGTCGGCGGACGCCTTGCGCGTGACCACGCCCGCCGGCCAGCGCAACGGATCCGGCTGAGGGATGACGACCGAGTACTGAGGATGGAGAAGGGACCAGGCCGCGCCGGTCTCAGCCAGCATGATCAGCGCATCGACGTCAGCGGGAAGCTCGCGCGGCATGCCCTGCGAGGTGTCGACGACCACGAAGTCCACGTCGATGCCGGAAAGATATTCGCGCAGCCGCGTCTCGAGCGTGGGGAACTCGACCATGAGTCCGAGCGTGACCCGGCGCAGCTTGCGCAGGTGTTCGAGGGTCGCGAAGTCGTGTCGACGCTCGTCGCGGACGACGAAGCCGACGTGGCCGTCGACGTGGGGCGTCGAGAAGCGCGCCTCCAGGAGCAGCTCCGCGACGTAGGGCACGCTCATCATCATGTCGACCCGCCCTTCGCTCACGGCCAAGCCGAGCGTGTCCCAGCGCAGCGCGACGAACTCGACCGACGCGACACCCAGGTCCCGCGCGAGCCGGCCGGCGAGCTCGACGTCCATCCCTACCAACGTGCCCTGCGCGTTGACGAAGCTGAACGGCAGCCGGCCGGGAATGTAGCCGACGCGAAGCGCGTTGCGCGCACGTATGCGCTCGATCGCGGATCCGGCCACGGGTTCGGGCGGCGGCAACTCCGCCCTCACGGTCGCCGGAAGCGGTCCGCGGGGCAAGTGCATGCTCCTGACGATCTCCGCCTGGCGGTAGCTCGTGTCGACCGTGGCGGCGAGCAGCCACTGCGTTCCGGCGACCGCCACGGCCACCACCGCGACGATCACCGCGGCCGTGGCGAGCAGCCGTGCCGCCCGGAAGCGCAATGCACCTGTGGTGGCGGCGGCGCTGATCAGCGCGATCGCGAGCAGGCACATCGCCGAGGTCAGCGCATCGAACTTGCCGGTGACGATCGCCGTCGGGACGTAGAGCTGGAAGTAGTCGTGGGGCACGCCGACCAGGTCCATCAGGAACGGCAGCGCCACCTGGGCCTTGGCAAAGTACGAGATCACGCCGGCACCGAACAGCGTGCCGTAGCCGCTCGGGCCCATCGGGTCGCCCGTGAGCCAGGCGACGTAGGGCACGAAGAGCAGCGTCAGCAGCTTGCCGGCATTGGGAAACGTGAACGCGACCGGGATGACGACCTCCACCGCCGCGTCGGAGTCCGTGTTGCGCAGGCCATGCCTTGCCACGAGCGCGTTGGCGCGCTCGACGAGGATCGGCAGCACGATGAAGACGCTGTTGGCGACGAAGGCGGTGAGCAGCGCATCTCGGGCGACGCCGACGACTTCGGTGTAGCGGAACGGCGTGACCGCCGTCACCGCCAGCGGCAGGACGACGAACGTCAGCAGGAGCGCCGCCGCACCGAACGTCGCGAAGTAGACCGCCAGGCGCTGCAGCGTCGCCGGCTCCATCGTCCCGGCCGCGACCGCGGCGATCGCGAACACGCCGATCGGCGTCAGCGCGATCACGAACCGGGTCACCCGCACCACCGCCTGCTCGATCGTGCGCAGGTTGGCGAGCAGGCCCTCCTTTGCCGGGACGCCGATCAGCGCGACCCCCATGGCGGTGCTGAACAGCACGACGGCCGGCACGACCGCGTTGGCCAACGCGTTGAACGGGTTCGCCGGCACGTAGAGCTCAGGCAGCGCGAGCGGCTCGGCGGGCTCGAGCATCGAGTCGCTGAAGAACGACGCGTTCTCGAAAGGCGGAAAGGCCAGTGGCATGACGCCGATGACGGCAAGCGCGGCCGCGGACAGCACGACCAGGGTCAGGCCCGCGCGCCAGGCGAGTCGCTTCGCCGCCCCGGCGTCGAGTTCGCCCAGGCCGACGATCAGCGTCAGCACCAGGTAGGGCAGCACCGTCATCTGCATCAACCGGATGTAGACGTCGGCGATCGGTTGCAGCGCGCCCGCCGGCTCGCCGATGAACAGGCCGAGCAGCACGCCGAGCGCGAGCCCGATCAGGATCCGGCTCGACAGGCCGAGGCGCGCCCAGAAGCCCGGTCGCGCGCCTGCGGCAGGCGACGATGCCGCGGTCACGGCACTTGCCCCTGCGGCGCCGTCCGCCGCTTGAACTCGCGGCCGATGGCGACGGCGAAGACCAGCCACACGAGCACGAGGCCGACGTTGATCCAGGCGAACTGCGAGGCACCCAGCGCGAGAAACGTCGTGCCGGCGTAGATCGTCGCCGCCGAAAGCACGTCGCCGGCGCGGACGACAAAGCTGTCGATGACCTGCTTCGCCTTGAACTTCTCCTCGCGTGTCGTCGGCAGGAACAGCATGTGCCGGACGGTGTTCATCAGCGAGTAGTCGACCGAGTTCTCCGCGGTCTTGACCCACCGGACGATCGCAAGCGATGGGATCAGCGCGGCGGTCGCGTAGCTGCCGAGCGCGACCAGCGGCAGGATGCACACCGCGACCGGCAGCCCGAGGTAGCGGATCACGCGCGAGACGACGAAGAGCTGCAGCGCCATCCCGACGATGTTCACCACCTGGAAATAGTCCGCGTAGAAGGTGCCGATGAAGCGCCCCTCGTCACCCGCGGCGATCCTGCCGGCCTGCACGTCGGCGTCGGCGGCGTGCTTGACGATCGACGAGAGGATGTACTCGCCGGCGGAATTCACCCAGTTGAGCAGGAAGATCGCCGCCGCCACGAGCAGCAGGTAGCGATTGGAGAGCACCAGCGCAAACGGATTGCCGTCGCCGATCGGCACGTCCTCTGCCGGGGCGCCTGCGACCGGCTGATCGCGCGTGCGGACGTGGCGATCGATGAAGTTGAATACCAGGAGGCTGGCGACGAGGATGGCCGCCGCGACGAGCAGGAGCGGCGTCACGCCGAGCGCGCGGATCAGGTGGCCGGACAGCCAGGCCCCGAACACCGCGCCGCTCGAGGCGCCGAACGCGATCACCGCGAACAGCCGCTTGCCCTCCTCCGGCGTGTGGATGTCGTTCGCGTAGGCCCAGA
>CAYQAF010000225.1:1703-4503 GCA_964415375.1 uncultured Alcaligenaceae bacterium | reverse complement strand
GTCTGGTTGCCGGAGTTGCCGCCGATGCCGGCGACGATCGGCATCAGCGCCGCGAGCGCGACCAGCTTCTCGATCGAGCCCTCGAAGGCGCCGATGACCCGCGAGGCGATGAACGCCGTCACCAGGTTGATCGCGAGCCACGCCCAGCGGTTCTTGAACGAGTCTAGCACCGACGCGAAGATGTCCTCCTCCGCGCGCAGGCCGGCCTGCGCGCGCATCGTCTCCTCGCCGGACGCGCGCACGAAGTCGAGCACCTCGTCGACCGTGACCCGCCCGACCAGCCGCTCGTTGGTGTCGACGACCGGTGCCGAGACGAGGTCGTAGCGCTCGAACGCGCTCGCCGCCTCGTCGGCCTTCTCGTGCTGCAGGAGCTTCACCGTCGGCGGCTGCATCACCCGCTCGACGACAACGTCGGGATCGTTGACGATCAGGGCGTTCACCGGCAGCACGCCGAGGAGCTTCTCGTCACGGTCGACGACGAACAGCTGGTCGGTCTGCGAGGGCAGCTCGTCGAAGCGGCGCAGGTAGCGCAGCACCACTTCGAGCGTGACGTCGGGGCGGATCTGGATGTCGTCGAAGTCCATCAGCGCGCCGACCATGTCCTCCTCGAACGACATCGCCTGGCGCAGCTGCTCGCGCTCGTCGACCGGCAGCTTCTGGAAGACGTCGTCGATGACCTCCTGCGGGAGGTCGTCGGCGATCGCGGCCAGGTCGTCCGCATCAAGCGTCTCGGCGGCCGCGACGAGCTCGTGCGTGTCCATCGCCTCGATGAGCGACTCGCGCACCGCGTCGGACACCTCGACCAGGATCTCGCCGTCGCGCTCCGCCGACTTGACGAGGTCCCAGATGTACATCCGCTCGTCGAGCGGCAGTGCCTCCAGGATGTAGGCGATGTCGGCCGGGTGCAGCCGATCCAGCCGGTTCTGCAGGATCGCCCGATTCTGCTTCGTGACGAGGGACTCGACGAGCTCAGTGCGCTCGTCGTCGGCCGCATGCGCGGCCTGCTCGTGGACCAGACCCTCTACGAGCCGGTTCTTGCGCAGCAGCGCCGCGATTTCGGCGACCGCGTCCTCCACGCGCTTGTGCGCCTCGGGCCGGTCGACCGGCTTCTCGTCGAGGATCTCGGACATGGCGCGCGCGTGCTCAAGGGGAGATGCGTCGGTGAAGGACGCGCGCGAATTCTACGCGCAATGCCCCGCGGGCAGCACCCTCCGGCCGCCTCGCGCACGGTTTCGATCGATACCCGGTGCGGCCGGCGCAACGCGAGCGCCACGCAGCACACCCTACGGTAGCTCGGCCGAGGCCATGCGCCCGAGGATGATCCCGGTTTTCCGCGCCAGCCCGGGTGCGCCCGGATTGCGCTCGTAGAAGCGGGGATTGGGCGCCATCGCCGCGAGGCGCGCGCCCTGCTCGGCCGAGAGCCGCGCGGCGCTGGTGCCGAAATGGCGGCGTGCCGCGGCCTCGGCGCCGAAGACGCCGTTGCCCCATTCGATCACGTTGAGGTAGATCTCGAAGATGCGGCGCTTGGGCAGCAGCGCCTCGAGCATCAGCGTGATCACCGCCTCCTGCCCCTTGCGCAGCCAGCTCCGCTCCGGCGTGAGGAACAGGTTCTTGGCGAGCTGCTGGGTGATCGTCGAGCCGCCGGCGACGATCCGGCCCCTGCGCTCGTTCTTCTCGATCGCGCGCTGGATGCCCTCCCAGTCGAAGCCCTCGTGGTCGACGAACCGGGCGTCTTCGGCCGCGATCATCGCGCGCTTCAGGTTCGGCGAGATGCGCTCGTAGGGCACCCACTGGTAGGCGAGCTTTGCCTTCGGGTTCTTGCGCTCGAGCTCCGCCATGCGGTAGGCCATGAACGAGGTCTCGCCCACCGGCTGCGTGCGCCACCACAGGATCTGCACCGCGTACCAGCCGTGGACGAGGATCGCCGCGGCGACCAGCGTGACGAGCGCGTACCCGCCCCAGCGGCCGAGCCGGCGCAGCGTGCCCGCGAGGCCCATCAGCGCGGGCGCAGCAGGGCGAATACCGGCGCGGTGTGCGGCCGCACGCCGCGCCAGAGAAAGAAGCTCTCCGCGGCCTGCTCGATCAGCATGCCGAGGCCATCGGCGGTGCGGGCCGCGCCGTGGTGCGCGGCCCAGCCCACGAACTGCGTGGGCTGGTCGGCGTAGACCAGGTCGTAGGCGAACGCGCCGGGCGCGAACACCGACGTCGGCCAATCGTGGGTGTCCGAGGCCACGCCCACGCTGGTCGAGTTGATCACGAGGTCGTAGCGATGCCCGCGCAGCACCTCGGGGGCGATCGCTTCGATCGGACCGAGCGGCGCGAACTGCGCGGCGAGCGCCGCCGCCTTCGCGTGCGTCCGGTTGGACACCGCGAGCGTGCGCGGCAGGCAGTCGAGCAGCGGGCCGAGGATGCCGCGGGCCGCGCCCCCGGCCCCCAGCACCAGGATGCTGCGGTCGCGCAGCTCGAGGCCGAGGTTCTCGGTGAGGTCGCGCACCAGGCCCGCACCGTCGGTGTTGTCGCCGTACCAGCGTCCATCGGGCTCCTGCATCAGCGTGTTCACCGCACCGGCGAGCTGCGCGCGACTCGAGTGCAGCGAAGCGAGCGCGAACGCCTCGACCTTGAACGGCACGGTGACGTTGAGGCCGCGACCGCCGTCGTGGCGGAACGCCTCGACCTTCGCGACGAACCCGTCGAGGGGCGCGAGCAGGCGCTCGTAGGTCATGTCCGCGCCGATCGAGTGCGCGAACGCGGCGTGGATTTGCGGCGACTTGGAGTGCGCCACCGGGTTGCCGATGACGGC
>CAYQAF010000225.1:0-1603 GCA_964415375.1 uncultured Alcaligenaceae bacterium | reverse complement strand
ACGCGGCGTGGATTTGCGGCGACTTGGAGTGCGCCACCGGGTTGCCGATGACGGCGTAGCGGTCAGGCATCAGGAGTCAGATGACAGAGGACAGTAGCATCGGAGTTTCCACTGGCCGCGCATCATAGCGCGGCGGTAGCCTTCAGGAGCGAACCCGGCGCTCGATGCGCCGCCACCGGAAACACCACCGCCTCTGTCCTCTGACTCCTGGCTACTGACTGACGAGCTCGTCACCCTTGGTGAACGTCCAGGTGCGGGTGATGTGCAGGATATCGGTGTCGCGGCGCACGTCCGGTGGGAACGCGGCGTAGGGCGCCGACATCTCGACGATGCGGACCGCCGCGGCATCGAGGATGCGGTGGCCGGACGACCGGCTCACCTCGACGGTCTCGACGCTGCCGTCGGCGCGGATCGAAACGGTGAGGAGCAGGCTGCCGTAGAGCTTGCGGGCCCGCGCCGCCTCGGGGTAGTTCATGTTGCCGACGCGCTCGACCTTGAGCCGCCAGTCCTCGACGTAGCGGGCGAAGCGGTACTCCTCGGCGCGCGCGCCGACGAAGCGGCGCTTGGGCCGCTTCTGGTACGCGTCCATGTCCTTCGCGATCTGCGCCTCGAGCCGCATCGCCTCGAGCGTGCGCTGCATCATCTCGCTGGACGACGGCAGGTCCGGTTTCTCCTCCGCCTCCGTCGCCTTGGGGGCGACCGGCACCGAGGGCATGGCCTTGATCGCAGTCAGGAGCTCGCTCGCCTGGCGCTGGAGCTCGTCGACCTTCTGCGTCGCGACGGTGATCTCGTTCTGTGCGCTGTCCTTCGGCAATACCGGCAGCGGCGACTTCGCCCGGCGGTCCTTGTCGGTGTTGCCACCGCCGTCGAGGTTCGCCTGGGCGAGCACGTCCGCCTTGGTCGGCTTCTCCTTGGTCTTCGCGTTGACCAGCGCGACCTCGATCGGCTGCGCGCGGCCGAGGTCCTTGATCACGATCGGCGCGAAGCGGATCGTGAGCACGACGACGTGGATCGCGATCGAGATGCCGAGCGCCCACAGCACCAGCCGGTTGTTGCGTCCCCCGGCGAGCGACTCGGGCGGGATGCGCGCCGGCGGCAGCGCCCCGGCGGGGGCGATCTTCGCGGTGCGCGTGCCGCGCGTGGCGGGCGCCGGCTCGAGGTCGAACTCGGGTTGGGGCGCGGCGGCGAGTTTCGCGCGCGCGGCGGTGGCGCCGGCGGTCGACGCGGTCCGGGCCCCGGCGACGGGCCGTGCGGACGATGCGGACTCGACGGGCCGCCCCGGCGACGCGGCCGCAGCCTTCGCGGTGGTTCGGCGCGGCGCCGAGGGCTGCGCAGGCCCGGACAATGGCGGGGTCGCTGTTTTCGCCGCGGGCGGCGGCACCTGAGCGGCCGCTGCGCCCGGTGCTGTCGTGGCTTTGCGTGCGCGCTTCACCGGCACGACATTGTCCGCCCCGGGCGCAGGCGCATCGGGCGGCTTCGGCGAGTCGGGGCGGCGCGGCAAGTCGGGCGCGTGTCGAGGGTCTCTATCCGACCCATTGTACTGCGGGTCATGTCGTCGTCATACCCGCGCAGGCGCTCCCGGCGACCGCCCGACCTGCCCGGA
>CAYQAF010000224.1:0-4507 GCA_964415375.1 uncultured Alcaligenaceae bacterium | reverse complement strand
CGAGCGGCGCACCGCCGGCATCGCGCGCCCGCCACGACTCGCCGTGAACGCGCACCCAGGCCTCGGCGCCTTCCACGACCTCTACCGTGCCGGCAGCGTCGACGAGTTCCTCGCGGCCGCTCACGATCTTCCTGCGCCGCGCCTTCAAGGCGAACGTGCCGACGCCGATGATGAACGCCGCGCTGGTGAGCGCCATCGCGACCAGCGTGACTGGCGCAAGCCCGAGGCCGGGAACCTCGGTGTCGATCAGCATCAGGCCGCCGAAGACGAACGCGACGATGCCGCCGACGCCCAGCACGCCGAAGCTCGGCAGGAGCACCTCGGC
The DNA here is from genome assembly GCA_964415375.1 of uncultured Alcaligenaceae bacterium. Lineage (GTDB taxonomy): Bacteria > Pseudomonadota > Gammaproteobacteria > Burkholderiales > Casimicrobiaceae > VBCG01. Next base: position 4,182 of record CAYQAF010000224.1, on the reverse strand, counting down.
GATCATCAGGGCCGTGCCGAGCAGCAGCAGGCCGACGCCGACCCAGTTGACCGGCAGCAGCTGCAGCGCGTACAGGCCGAGCAGGAGGGAGATCGCGCCGGCCACCCCCGGCACGCCGAAACCGGGGCTGGTGAACTCGACGAACAGTCCGTAGATGCCGATCATCAGCAGCACGACCGCCAGCGTCGGGTTCGACAGCAAGGCGAGCAGCCTGTTGCGCCAGTCGGGCTCGAGCCGCTCGATCGACGCGCCCCCGATATCGAGCCGGGTCTTCGCGTGGGCGAGCTGGACCTCGCGCCCCTCGATCTTCGCGAGCAGGTCGGGAACGTCCACGGCGATCGCGTCGATCACGCCGCCATCCAGCGCCTCCTGCGACGACAGGCTGCTCGCACGGCGTACGGCCTTCTCGGCGAAGTCCGCGTTGCGCCCGTGCAGTTGCGCGAGGCCGCGGATATAGGCCGCGGCGTCGTTCACCGCCTTGGCCTTCATCGGATCGGCCGGCCCCGCCTCGTCGTCGGGTGCCGGAGCCTTCGCCGATTCCGGGCTCGCGGGTTCGCTGCCGCGGTCCTTCGGCGCCGACGGGCGCGGCGCGGGTGGGGAGGGCGCACCGGGCGCCCCGATGGCCACGGGCGTCGCCGCACCGAGGTTCGTCGCCGGTGCCATGGCCGCAACGTGGCTTGCGTAGAGGATGTACGTGCCGGCGCTCGCGGCCCGGGCGCCTTCCGGCGCGACGAACGTTGCGACGGGAACGGGCGAGGCCAGGATGTCCTTGATGATCGCCCGCATCGCGGTATCGAGCCCACCCGGCGTGTCGAGCTGCAACACGACAAGGCGGGCGCGGCTTGCGCGGGCCTTCTCGAGACCGCGGTGGACGAAGTCGCTGGCCGCGGGGCCGATCACCCCGTCGACGCGGAGCACGAGCACCGGGCCCTTGCCGGTGTCCGCGAAGGCCGTGGCGCATGCCAACGCCCATGCGAACAGCCACAGCAGGAGGCCCGACAGCCCGATGCTGCGAACCGCATCGGCGCGCGGTGGCGCGCAACCCGCCGCTACCGCACCGCGGGCGGCGGTTCGTCGGATCCAGCCATCCTTGGACGCCATGTTGCGCTCACCTTGCGCCGCACCATCGCGCGTCGTGGTTGCCGTTGCGGTCAGCGTTGCACCTCGCGACGGGGCCCGTGTTGATCGAGGTCACTGACGAGCCAGTATGTCGAGCCACGCCCCCGCGCTTGACCGACTCGGCATCGTCCATCCGGCGCTCGATCAGACCGCATCCATCAGCAACTGCACGTCACCGCCCGGCGCGATTTCCACGGGCTCGCGCTCGTGGCGAAACACCCGACAGGCGCCGCCGTCCCCGAACAGGGACAGCCGATCGCCCTCCAAGCGCAATCCCGTGCACTCGCGCAGGCCCGCGACCCACACGCGCGGATGCAGCGTACCGAACTCGCGGATGCGTTCCTCGCGCGTCTCGCCCTTGAACCCCGGCGGATGGCCGTGAAGGTAATGCGGGTTGATCTGGAACGGGACGAGGCCCAGCGCGTCGAACCCGCACGGATCGCAGATCGGCATGTCGTTGGTGGTCATGATCGTGGGACACGCGAGGTTCGACCCGGCGCTCCAGCCCGCGTAGGGCATCCCCTGCAGGGCGCGCAGGCGAAGCGGCCGCAGCAGCCCGGCCGCGCGCACGTCGCGCAGCAGCTTCCACGTGCTGCCGCCGCCCACGACGACCGACTCGGCGCGGAGCACCGCGGCCACCGGATCGTCAGTGGCGTGGACACCTTCCACGGCGACGCCGAACTGCGCGAACACCGGCGCGACGCGTGCGACGTAGTCGTCGGGGCCGAGTGTCGCGCCGGCGTAAGGCACGAACAGCGCCTTGCGCACGCCGGTGGAGGCGAAGAACTCCACGAGGTGCGGCAGGGCCCACTCGAGATAGCCCGAGCCCTCGCGCAGCGAGTTGGAAAGCAGGAGCAGGCGCACGTGAATCTCCCGAGGGTGGATTGCGGTGGCAACGATGTCGGTACCGACCTCTGCTGCGCAGCGGTGCGCTCCCGCTACGGCCGCCCGGTGAGCGCCGGCGTCAGCACCTGGCCCTCGCTTCCGCTCGGTGGGCGCACGTTGAGCAGGTGGGCGAGCGTCGGCGCGATGTCGACGGTCTCCGCGTATTGCCCGTAGCGGCCCGGCTTCACCCAGCGCGCCCCGTGGATCATGAGCGGTCCGATGCCGGAGTCTATCCGCACTACAGGAAGGGCTGCCATGGCGCATTGCAGCACGCGCGCGGCTGCAGTCGCGCGGGAGTCCTGCGTTCGCGTGTGGCAAAGTGCCGGGGAAACGCCGGTCGACGGGTCCGGGCGCGGCGCGATGCGCAGGCAGGAGCGGCGCGCCCGTGACCCGAGCGCGTTCGGCACCGGCCCCTCGTCGAACCGAAGCCATGGACTGGATTCAGCAAGGTCTGTTGATCGGCGCCGTGATCGTCTTCGGGGCGCTCGCGTTCGGAGCGCTGTCGCAGCGCGCCGGGGTCCCGCTGCTGCTCGTCTTTCTCGTCGTCGGCATGCTCGCGGGCGAAGACGGGCCGGGCGGCATCATGTTCGACGACCACGAGACCGCCTTCCTCGTCGGCAACCTCGCGCTGGCGGTGATCCTGCTCGACGGCGGTTTGCGTACGCGCTTCGCCACCTTCCGGGCCGCGCTCTGGCCGTCGCTCGCGCTGGCCACGGCCGGTGTCGCCATCACGGCGGCGTTCACGGGCGCGCTCGCCGTGTGGTTGTTCGGCTTCTCGTGGCCCGTCGGCCTGCTGGTCGGCGCGATCGTCGGCTCGACCGACGCCGCCGCGGTGTTCGCACTGCTCAAGGCCGGCGGCCTGCGCCTCTCGCCGCGCGTCGGACAGACGCTCGAGATCGAGTCGGGCGCCAACGATCCGATGGCGGTGTTCCTCACGGTCACCCTCATTGCCGCCATCACGCGCCCGGAGCAGGCGAACGCCATGTCGCTCGCGCTCGATCTGGCGCAGCAGTTCGGCATCGGCCTCGTGGCGGGGGTCGCGGCCGGAGAGGGCTTGAGCCGGACGCTGCTGACGCTCCGGCGTCGCGGCTTGCTCGGCGACGCGCTGCAGTCGCTGTGGCTCGTCTCCGGCGGCGTCGCGGTGTTCGCGGCGACCAACCTGCTCGGGGGCAGCGGCTTCCTCGCGGTGTATGTGGCCGGGCTCCTGGCCGGGAACCGTCGCACCGGTGTGGGCGAGGAGACGCTGCGTGCGCTCGACGGCCTGGCGTGGCTCGCCCAGTGCGGCATGTTCCTGTTGCTCGGGCTGCTGGTGACGCCCCGGTACCTCGTCGATTCGCTGGTGCCGGCGCTCACGCTGGCGCTGCTCCTGATGTTCGTCGTGCGGCCGGCGATGGTGGGGGTCGTCCTGCCGTGGTTCCGGTTCTCGTTGCGCGAGATCACCTACATCAGTTGGGTGGGTCTGCGGGGCGCCGTGCCGATCGTGCTGGCGGTGTTCCCCTTGCTCGCGGGGGTCCCGGACGCGGCGGCGATCTTCGAAGTCGCCTTCGTCGTCGCGATCGCCTCGCTGCTGCTGCAGGGCACCACGGTCGCGCGCATGGCCCGCGCGCTGCGCGTGACGCTGCCACCGCTCGCGGAGCCCTCGGCGCGCGTCCCGCTCGATCCGCTCGGCCCGGCGCCGGCGTCGTTCGTGCAGTTCCGCGTCGAGTCCGCCGGGCCGCTGCTGGGCGTCGACGCCCGTTCGGTCGACTGGCCCGCGGGATCCCGCGTGGTCAATGTGGTGAGAGCGGAGCTGTCGCTGCCGCCGGCCGAGGCGGGGCCGCTCGCACCGGGCGACCTGGTCGGATTCATCGCTGCGCCTTCGGCGGAGGCCGAGCTCGCGCAGTGGTTCCGCGAGGACGCCGCGACGTTCTGGCACGCGGCGTTCGGCGACTTCGAGTTCGCCGGCGACGTGCGGCTCGCGGAGGTCGCGGGACTGTACGGCGCAGCGGGGCCGCAGGGAGAACCCGACGAGCGCACACTGGCCGAGGCGCTGCGGCAGGCGCTCGGTCGGGCGCCCGCCGAAGGTGACGTTGCCGTCGTCAGCGGGCTGCGGCTTTCCGTGAGCGAAATGGAGCGTGGGCGGATCACCCGCGTCGGCCTGCATTTGCCGAGAACGCCGTCTCCGCGAGATTAATTAGG
>CAYQAF010000223.1:0-4523 GCA_964415375.1 uncultured Alcaligenaceae bacterium | reverse complement strand
GCGCAACGACTACTGGATGCCGATGGACCAGTACATCGGCGGCATCGAGCACGCGATCCTGCACCTGCTCTACGCGCGCTTCTGGACCAAGGTGATGCGCGACATGGGGCTCGTGAAGTTCGACGAGCCGTTCACGCGCCTCCTCACGCAGGGCATGGTGCTGAACCACGTCTTCTTCCGCCGCAACGCGAAAGGCGGGCTCGACTACTTCCCGCCGGCGGACGTCGCGACGATCCAGGACGAAGGGGGGCGCATCAAGGGCGGCCGTCTCCCCGACGGCACGACCGTCGAGTACGGCGGTGTGTCGAAGATGTCCAAGTCCGAGCGCAACGGCGTCGACCCGGAGGACCTGATCGGCCGCTTTGGCGCCGACACCGCGCGCCACTTCGTGATGTTCGCGGCGCCCCCGGAGGCGACGCTCGAGTGGTCGGATGCCGGGGTCGAAGGGAGCTACCGGTTCCTGAAGCGCCTGTGGGCGTACGCGCAGGGCGCGAAGGACACGGTCGCCGCCGCCGACGGCGCGTTCGACCCGCGTGACGCCGACGGCACGATCAGGAGTGCGCGACGCGAGTTGCACCTGACGCTCAAGCAGGCGAACTACGATTACGAGCGGATCCAGTACAACACCGTCGTGTCGGCCGGTTACAAGATGCTGAACACGCTCGAGGCGCTGCCACGCGACGCGCGCGGCGCCGCGTCGCTCGCTCGCGAGGGCCTGTCGATCCTGCTGCGCGTGCTCTATCCGGTCGTGCCGCACACCGCGTGGTCGCTGTGGGTCGAGCTCGGCTTCGCCGCCCGGCACGCTGACCTGCTCGACGCGGCATGGCCGGAAGTCGACACCACGGCGCTCGAGCAGGACGAGATCGAGCTCGTGCTGCAGGTCAACGGCAAGCTCCGCGGCAAGCTGGTCGTCCCAGCAACCGCGGACCGGGATGCGATCGAGGCCGCGGCGCGCTCTTCGCCGGACGTGGCGAAGCACGTGGGTGGCGCAGGCGTGCGCAAGGTCGTGATCGTCCCCGGAAAGCTCGTCAATGTCGTCGCCTGACGTCCGGAGGGCATCGCGGCGTGCGGTCGTGGCCGCGCTGGCGTCGGCGCTCGGCGCGGGTGCCTGCGGCTTCCGGTTGCGCGGCGAGGCCAGCTTCGCGTTCTCCACGGTGTTCGTGAGCGCCCCCGGGCACCCCACGTTTGCCACCGAGCTCTCCCGCGCGCTCGATGCATCCGGCGGCGCCAAGGTGGCGGACACCGCCGCAGGGGCGCAGGCACCCGACGAGATCATGCGCATCTTCGACGACAAGCAGGTGCTCTCGCTGTCCCCGGGAGGTCGCGTGCAGGAGTACATGCTCGCCAAGAGCGTAGCGTTCCGCGTGCGCAGCAACGATGGACGCGAGTGGGCGCAGCCCGACGAGATCACGATCCACCGTTCCTACACCTACGACGACAGCGAGCGCCTGGCGCGCGAGATCCAGGAGCAACGCCTGTTGCGGGAGATGCAATCGGACGCGGTCCAGCAGATCGTGCGTCGGCTCCAGTCCGTGCGGCCGCCGGCGTGAACCTCCGGCCCGACGACCTGCCAACCCACCTCGGGCGCTCGCTCGCCCTGCTGTACCTCGTGCACGGCGACGAGCCGCTGCTCGCGCTCGAAGCCGGCGATGCGGTTCGTGCGGCGGCCCGGCGCGAGGGGATCGAGGATCGGGAAGTCCTGATCGTCGAACAGCACTTCCGCTGGGACACGTTCCTGGCCGCGAATGCGAGCCTCGGGCTGTTCGGCAATCGGCGCCTTGTCGACCTGCGCATCCCGTCAGGCAAGCCCGGGATTGAAGGGGGCAAGGCGCTCGAAGCCTACGCCGCCCGACCCAGTCCCGACAACGTCACGCTGATCACGCTCCCGCGCATCGACCGCGCGGGACAGTCGTCAGCCTGGTTCACGGCGCTCGCGGCAGCCGCCGTGGTCGTCGCGGTGGAGCCGCTGGCACGCGAGGCGCTGCCGCGCTGGATCGCTGCCCGCCTCGCGCGCCAGAAGCAGACCGCCGCACCGGAGACGCTCGCGTTCCTTGCCGACACCTGCGAAGGGAACCTGCTCGCGGCGCGCCAGGAGATCGAGAAGCTCGCGCTGGTGCTGCCGGAAGGCGCGCTCGACCACGCCACCGTCGAGGCGACCGTCGCCGACGTCGCCCGTTACGACGTGTTTGCCGCTTCGGAAGCGTGGCTGGCGGGCGATGCCGGGCGCGCACTTCGCGTGCTCTCGGTGCTGGAGGGGAGCGGCGACGGTCCGCAGCTCGCGATCTGGGCGCTCGCGGAAGACCTGCACGCGATCGCCGCCGTGCAGGCAATGACGTGCTCGGGCACGCCGATCGCGGTCGCGCTGCGCAGCGCCCGGGTGTGGGGCAAGCGGCAGGCCGCGATGGAACGCGCCGTGCGACGCATCTCCGCGAACGCGCTCCATCCGATGCTCGGCGCGCTGGCTCGTCTGGATGCCCTGTCGAAGGGACTCGGCCGCGGCAGCGCCTGGGACGACGTGGCAGCACTCGCCATGGCGATCGCCGGCCAGCCCTGCCGGCCGGTCACGCGGCCGTCCTACGCGTCCTGACGCGCGTCGCCGGCGACGGCGTTGAGCGTGGCGAGCGCAGCCAGCGCCGCGGTCTCGGCACGCAGCACGCGACGACCCAAGTGTACCGGCAGGATACCGAGACGCACCGCGAGCGCCTGCTCGTCGTCCGTGAAGCCGCCTTCCGGTCCTACGAGCAGATGCCTCGGCGGCTCGTTCGCCGCGAGCGAGGCGAGCGACCGCGCCACGCCGGGTGCGAGCACGGCCGCGGTACCCGGCTCGCCCTCGTATTGGGCGAGCCACGTCGCGAGCAGCACAGGTGCCAGGACTGGCGGCACGCGATTGCGGCCGCACTGCTCGCACGCCGCGACCGCGATCGCACGCCAGTGCGCGACGCGGCGCTCGACACGATCGCCGCCCGGCACCCCCTGGCTGCGCGCGGCGACCACCGGCTGCACCGCGTGGACGCCCAGCTCGACGGCCTTGCGCACTGCGAAATCCATTGGATCCGCGGCGATCACCGACATCACGAGGGTCGTGGCCACCGGCGCTTCCCGCTCGACCGGATCGAACTCGTCGAGCCGCACCGCTGCCGTGTGGCGCCCCGCGGAGACGATCGTGGCGCGATGCTCACCGCCCGTGCCGTCGAAGAGCGTCACGGCGTCGCCCAGCCGCAGCCTGAGTACGCGGAGCGCGTGCGTTGCGACCGTCTCCGGCAGGGCGAACGACGATCCGGGACGATCGCGCGGAATCGCTTCAGCCACGTGGAAGCGCGGCGCGCCCGCGTGCCCTCTGGATGCCGCGCCGTCGCTTCCCTGCGACGCCCGCGCGCCATCGCTCGATCGAAGCGTCACGGCGCGGCCACCCAGTCGATGCGGCAGGCGTCGTCGAAGCAGCCGTCCAGCCGCCGCGCGGCGGCGGCAAGGAGCGGGACTGAAGCAACATGTCGTTCGATAGTCATCGTTGGCGCAGTCGGGTCGGTCCCGATGCTACGATTCTGCCATGTCCCATGCGCACGGCCGTTGCGCCTGGCGATGTCGGTTCGGCGGGCCGCGCGGGGCCGCAAGCGCGTCGGGACCCGGGACTGCAACCTCTGCCCCACAGGAGGTCCGTTGATGGCCACGCTCTCACCCGCGGACACGCCGCTGGGAACGCCCGCACCGCCTTTCGACCTGCCGGGCACCGACGGTCGACGGCACACCCTCGACTCGGTCCGTGGTCCGCATGGATTGGTGGTGATGTTCATCTGCAACCACTGCCCCTACGTGAAGGCGGTGATCGGAAAGATCGTGCGAGACGTGCACGACCTCGCGCGCGAAGGCGTGGGTGCCATTGCGATCTCGAGCAACGATCCATCCGCGTATCCGGAGGACTCGTTCGAAACGATGCAGCGTGTCGCGGACCAGCACGGCTTCGGGTTTCCGTACGTGTTCGACGAAACGCAGCAAGTGGCCCGCGCCTACGGGGCCGTCTGCACGCCGGACTTCTTCGGCTTCGATCGCGACCTCCGCCTCGCGTACCGAGGCCGACTCGACGACACCGGCCGCTCCCCCAGGGAGGGCAATCGTCGCGAGCTCTACGAGGCGATGGTGCAGACGGCGCGAACCGGCGCGGCGACCGCCGAACAGTATCCGGCGATCGGCTGCTCGATCAAGTGGAAATCCGCATGAGCGCGATCACGGCATGAAATGAACGTGCCGGGCGACGTCGCTGCGGAAGTGGCCGAGATCGTCGAGTCCAGACTCGAAATCGCCGCGCCGGACGGCTATCGCCTGGGCGCATTGCTGTTTGCCCGCGCCGACCTCCGCGATCCCGCCGATGTCGTCGTCTTCAACGCCGGCGGCGGTTTGTCGTCGCTGCGATACCGTCACTTCCTGCGCTTCCTCGCGCTACAGGGACTGCCGGTGCTCGCCTACGACTACCGAGGCGTGGGCATTTCGCGCCCGGCCAGCTGGCGCAACTTCGACGCCGGAATCGA
>CAYQAF010000222.1:0-4532 GCA_964415375.1 uncultured Alcaligenaceae bacterium | reverse complement strand
TGTCGCGCAACCAGGCCGGCTACGCGTCGCTGGTCGCACCGGAGGACGGCGTGATCACCGCGATCGGCGTCGAAGCAGGGCAGGTGATCGCGTCGGGCCAGTCGGTGATGCGGCTCGCGCGCACGGACGAGCGCGAAGTCGCGATCGCGGTTCCCGAGAACCGGATCGGCGAGATCCGGTCCGCGCCGCAACTCGCCGCGATGCTGGGGGCGAACCCCGGGAGGCTCTACAAGGCGCGTGTTCGCGAGATCGCGCCGTCGGTCGACCCGGTGACGCGGACCTTCGCGGTGCGCGTCGCCGTGCCCGATGCGGATGCTTCGCTTGGTTGGGGCATGACCGCGAACGTGGTCGTCACCGGCGCCGGGGCGGCGGGCAGCGCGCTCCTGCCGCTGACGTCGGTCTACCACACGCCCGAGGGCAAGCCGGCGGTGTGGATCTTCGATGCCGGGGCGCAGCAGGTCGAACTGCGTCCCGTGGCGCTCGGCCCCTATCGCGAGGACGGCGTGCTCGTCACGGCCGGCGTGCGCGAGGGCGAGTGGGTGGTCGCCGCCGGCGTGAACAAGCTGCAGGCCGGGCAGCGCGTGCGGCCGTACGAGGAGCCCGGCAAGCCGAGGCCGCCACTGCCCGCGCAGGCCGCTCTGCCGCCGGCAACGACCTCGCGCTGATCGCGCGGTCGCGCCGCCTCGCCGATCACGCCATCGCCGTGCCATGACGCCCGTCACGCCTCCCGGGGGCATCGGCCCCGGCAGATTCAACCTGTCCGAGTGGGCACTGCACCACCGGCCGATGGTGCTCTACCTCATCGTCCTGTTCGCGGTGATGGGCGCGCTCGCCTACACGAAGCTCGGGCAGTCGGAGGACCCGCCGTTCACGTTCAAGGTCATGGTCGTCAAGACCAACTGGCCGGGCGCGTCGGCACGCGACGTCGAGCAGCAGATCACCGACCGCATCGAGCGCAAGCTGCAGGAGCTGCCGCACCAGTACGTGAGGAGCTACAGCCGCCCCGGCGAGTCGCTGGTGTTCATCGCCTACCGCGACTCGCTCCCCTCGAAGCAGATCCCGGAGCTGCAGTACCAGACCCGCAAGAAGGTCGGCGACATCCGCAACCAGCTGCCGGCGGGAATCCAGGGGCCGTACCTCAACGACGAGTTCGGCGACACCTACACCAACATCTACGCGATCACCGGCGACGGCTTCGACTACCGGGCGCTCAGGGACTTCGCCGACCGCATCCGCGCCGAGCTGCTGCGCGTGCCCGGCGTCGCCAAGGTGGACTTCATCGGCGAGCAGGAACAGAAGATCTTCGTCGAGCTGTCGAACAGCAAGCTCGCGACGCTCGGGATCGAGCCGGCGCAGATCATCCAGACGCTCGCCGCGCAGAACGCGGTGCAGGCCGCAGGCGCGTTCGAGACCTCGACCGACCGCATCTACCTGCGGCCGACCGGCACGTTCGATTCGCTGGAGGCGATCCGCGACCTGTCGATCCGCGCCAACAACCGCATCTTCCGGCTGGGCGACATCGCGAAGGTGGAGCGCGGCTACGTCGACCCGCCGCAGCAGCAGATGCGCTGGATGGGGCGCGAGGCGATGGGTCTCGGCGTGACGATGGTCGCCGGCGGCGACGTGATCGCGCTCGGCCGCGAGCTCGACCGCGCGGTCGGCCGCGTGCAGCAGGAGATGCCGGTCGGCGTCGAGCTCGCGCCGGTGGCGAGCATGCCCAAGGCGGTGCAGCGCTCCATCAACGAATTCGTGCGCGCGCTGACGGAGGCGGTGCTGATCGTGCTCGCGGTGTCGATGGTGAGCCTCGGGCTGCGCACCGGCCTCGTCGTCGCCGTGTCGATCCCGCTGGTGCTCGCCTCGACGTTCCTGCTGATGTGGGTGCTCGGCATCGGCCTGCACAAGATCTCGCTCGGCGCGCTCATCCTGTCGCTCGGGCTGCTCGTCGACGACGCGATCATTGCGGTGGAGATGATGGCGATCAAGCTGGAGCAGGGCTACGATCGCTTCCGCGCGGCAAGCTTCGCCTACACGTCGACGGCCTTCCCGATGCTCACCGGCACGCTGGTCACGGTCGCGGGCTTCCTGCCGATCGCGATCGCGCAGAGCTCGACCGGCGAGTACACGCGCTCGCTGTTCGAGGTATCGGCGATCGCGCTCGTGGTCTCCTGGTTCGTCGCGGTGATCGTGATCCCGTACCTGGGCTACCGGATGCTGCCCGACTTCTCGAAGCCGCGGCCGGCATCGCTTGCCCGGCGATTGTGGGCGCGCGCGAGCGGCCGCCCGCCGCCGCCGCCGATCGCGCCGGCGCACGCCGATCCCGACCACGTCTACCGCACGCCGTTCTACCGGTGGCTCCGCGCGCTGATCGACTGGACCGTCGACCATCGCTGGTTGGTGATCGTGGTGACGCTCGCGGCCTTCGCCGGCTCGATCTTCATGTTCCGCTTCGTGCCGCAGCAGTTCTTTCCCTCGTCGTCGCGGCCGGAGCTCCTGGTCGACCTGCGCCTGCCCGAGGGGAGCTCGTTCCACGCCACGATGGCCGAGGCGAGGAAGATGGAGGCGCTGCTCGCGAAGGAGCCCGGGGTCGAGAGCTACGTCGGCTACGTCGGCGCGGGCAGCCCGCGCTTCTACCTGCCGCTCGACCAGCAGCTGGTGTTGTCCAACTTCGCGCAGTTCGTGCTGATCACGAACAACAACGTCGAGCGCGAGGCGGTGCGCGCGCGCATGGTCCGGCTGTTCGAGACCGACTTCCCGGCGCTGCGCGGGCGGGTGTCGCGCCTCGAGAACGGCCCGCCGGTGGGCTTCCCGGTGCAATTCCGGGTCAGCGGCGACGACATTGCCAAGGTACGCGCGATCGCCCGCGAGGTGCGCGCGGCGATGGAGCAGAGCCCGGACCTCTTCAACGTGCAGTTCGACTGGGACGAGCCCTCGAAGGTCGTGCGCCTGCGTGTCGACCAGAACAAGGCCCGCGTGCTCGGCATCAGTTCGCAGGAGCTCGCGCAGTTCCTGAACAATTCCGTGTCGGGCGTCACGGTCACCCAGTTCCGCGAGCGCGACAAGCTGATCGACGTCGTGCTGCGCGGCGCCGCCGCCGAGAGGGCGCAACTGTCGTTCCTCAAGGATCTCGCGATCCCGTCGAGGAACGGCAAGGCGGTGCCGATCACCCAGATCGCCGACCTCGACTACGGGCTCGAGGAGGGGATCGTGTGGCGGCGCGACCGCCAGCCGACGATCACGGTGCGGGCCGACTTGCGAGGCATCGCGCAGGGGCCGGACGTCACGCAGCGCATCGACCCCTCGCTCGAGCCGCTTCGCGCGACCCTGCCGCTCGGCTACCGCATCGCGGTGGGGGGCGCGGTCGAGGACTCCGCGCGCGGCCAGAAGTCGATCGTCGCGGGCATGCCGCTCCTGCTGATCGCGGTGCTGACGCTGCTGATGATCCAGTTGAAGAGCTTCTCGCGCACGCTGATGGTCGTGCTGACCGCGCCCCTGGGATTGATCGGCGTGACGCTCGGGCTCCTCGCGTTTCGCATGCCCTTCGGTTTCGTCGCGATGCTCGGCGCGATCGCGCTGTCCGGGATCATCATGCGCAACTCGATCATCCTGGTCGACCAGATCGAGCAGGACATCGCCGCAGGCGCGTCCCGCTGGGACGCGATCGTCGGCGCGACGGTGCGGCGGTTCCGGCCGATCGTGCTCACCGCAGCCGCAGCGGTCATGGCGATGATCCCGCTGACGCGGAGCGACTTCTTCGGGCCGATGGCGGTCGCGATGATGGGCGGGATCGTCGTCGCGACGGTGCTGACGCTGGGCTTCCTGCCGGCGCTGTACGCACTCTGGTTCCGGGTTCGGCGCGAGCCCTCCGGCGAGGCCACGGTCGCCGGTACCTGACGGCCCGGAGGGCGCGCTCCGCGGCCGGCGGGCCGGACCGGTACAATGCCGATGCGCGTGCACCGAGGTGCCGCCCGTGCGACACCCACGAACGTCATGACGACTTCTCCAACCCCCGAGATCGTCGCCGAACTCAAGGCCGGCCGGATGGTGATCCTCGTCGACGAGGAGGATCGCGAGAACGAGGGCGATCTGGTGCTGGCCGCCGAGTTCGTCACGCCCGAGGCGATCAACTTCATGGCTCGCCACGCGCGGGGCCTCGTTTGCCTCACCCTCACCGAGGAGCGCTGCCGGACGCTCGGTCTCGCGCCGATGGTCGCGCAGAACCGGTCGAGCACCGGGACCAACTTCACCGTCTCGATCGAGGCCGCCGAAGGCGTCACCACCGGCATTTCGGCCGCCGACCGCGCGGTCACCATCCAGGCGGCGGTGAAGCGCGACGCCAAGCCCACCGACATCATCCAGCCCGGCCACATCTTCCCGCTGCGCGCGCAGCCCGGCGGCGTGCTGGTGCGCGCGGGGCACACCGAAGCCGGCTGCGACCTGGCCGGGCTGGCCGGCCTGGTGCCCGCCTCGGTGATCTGCGAAATCCTCAAGGACGACGGCACCATGGCGCGCCTGCCCGACCTGGTGCCGTTCGC
>CAYQAF010000221.1:0-4540 GCA_964415375.1 uncultured Alcaligenaceae bacterium | reverse complement strand
TCGGCACCGGCTTTTCGTCGCTGACGTCGATCGAGCAGCTGCCGCTCAGCCGGGTGAAGCTCGATCGTAGCGTGATCGCCGAGGTGGACAGCAATCCGCGCTCGGCTGCGATCGTGCGCTCGATGATCGGCCTTTGCCGCAATCTCGGCCTGCATGTGACGATTGAGGGCGTCGAGCGGCCGGCCCAGCTCAACTTCCTCGCGGCCTGCGGCGAAGTTTCGGTGCAGGGCTTCCTGATTGCGAGGCCGGCCGAAGAGTCCGCGATCATCGGCCTGGTGCGCGATACGCGCGGCCATCTTGATTCGCTGCTCAAGGCCGCGGAGCAGGCCCCAGCGGCCACCGTCGAGGACGACCTCACCAGTTCAGTGCGAATGCTGCGGCGCCGACGGCGCTGACCCGGCAGCCGCGGCCTTGGTGCTCGAAACAGGCGGATGTCCTACTTCAGTTGACGACGGGCGCCGACAGGCGGCCCGCAAGCGATACCATACGGTCGATGCTCCGGTCTGTCCGCAAAAGGAGACGAACCATGGCGCGCTGCGACGCTTGCGGGAATGATTACGACAAAACGATCCAGGTCATCGCGCGAGGCAAGACCTATACGTTCGACAGCTTCGAATGCGCGATCCACATGCTGGCACCGACCTGCGAACACTGCGGTGTCAGGATCGTCGGGCATGGCCTGGAGAAAAACCAGCGCATGTTCTGCTGCGATCACTGCGCCGAAAACTCGGGCGTCAAAGAGCTTCGCGACCGGGCTTGAACGCAGTCCCGCAGCGAGCCGCGGCGGTGCGGCGTACTGCGCCGTCAGCGCACGGAGCAACGCCGCGTAGGAGTCAGCCGTAGGACCGTTGTGACCATCCGACTCGGGTCACGTCAGACCCGGCGCCTTCTTCTGATGTCCTTGCGGAGCGACCTGAACGTAATCACGAGGCCGAGCACCACAACGACGATGAGCAGCGCCACGAGTGCTGTCGTCGCCATCGTGAATGGCGACGGCGCAGCCTCGACGCGAGGTCGCGCGGCTGCCGCCTGTCTTGGACTGGTCACTTCCGGAGCGCCCGGACTCACCTGGGCCTGCGGCGGCGGGGCCACTCCCGGGCTGGAGGCCACCTCGGGGTGCGCGGCCAGTGCGCGACCCTCGTGAAGTCGGGGCGCAATGTCGGCGCTCGCGGTCCCAGCGAAGAACGCCGCAAGTGCGGCGGTAGCCATCCAAGGCGCGGTTCCTGCAATCATCCGTCCTCTACCGCCGCCTCCACGTGGCCATCACCGCTGCGACTGCGGCGTCGGCGGGTATCCCGATGCCGACGGGGCACCAGGTTCTCTCACGAACCTGCTGTGCGCCGGCAGTGTCACGCGCCGTCAGCCTGACGGGAGCGGTCCCTTCGGGTACTGACGTCCGCGTGGAGAGCATCCCGGAGGCCGGGCTGTCGATTGCGCTGGCGTTGCTGGTCATGGGCAGTGGATGCTCCTCAGCGCAAACCGAAGCCGAGCTGCCTGAGCAGATTGATGACCGGGGTCGCCCGCGCGAGTCGGCCCGCAACGCCCGGCCGCGTGGCCAGGATCGCGACCGCGACCAGGGCCAGTGCCGAAGTCGCCCCACCGCCGGTCAACGCACGCATCGTCCGGCTGCGCGGAAAACTCCGGCTCGTCGTCAGCTCGTCATCGGGCTGCAGTATGTGGCGGAACTGGGCACGGGTTGCCGCAAGCTTCTGCTCAGCATCCGTGTCGCCGAACGTTGCAACATCCGTCATGATTTCGCCTCCCGCACCGCGAGCACTTCGCGCAGCGTCTCCCGGTCCGTGATCCATGCGCTGCGCAGGCGTTGGAAGAGCCGTGCAGATTTCCGTCGCTCGCGCCGCGCGGCCTCGCCTGCGATGATCGCCGCGGTCACGAAGATCAACGCGAGCCCGGCGATGACCGTGATCCGGTAAGGAGTGTCCCAGGCCACCGCGATCGCGAGGCAACAGAACATCAGGACGGAGAAACTCGCCGCGATTGCGTACAGTGCCGTCGCCCGCACGCGTCGCCACAACATCGCCCCGGCATCCTGCAACTCCTCGGTCGCCAGGTCGGCGTAGCCGAGTGCGTGCCTGGCCAATACCGGGGCGATGCGCGGCAACGCAGTGACGACGTTCACCGATGCATCCGGGTGCTCAGGAGGACGGCGATCGCCGCGCCGGCCGCAGCTGCGATGCCGATCGCCGACCACGGGTTCGAATGCACGTACTCGTCGGTGTTCTCTGCAGCGTGGCGCGCGGTGGTCATGACGCGTTCCTTGCCGTCGTGCAGCGACGCCTTGGCGGCGTCCAGCGTGCTCTCCAGCTTCGCGCGTGCCCGCGCCAGGTCCTGGTCGTCGACGTGCGCGATGCGCTTGATGAGGTCTTCGACGTCGGCGATCAGGTTGCGGAACTCCCGCGATCCAGCGCGCGCGGCCGTGCGGGCCGCCTCCTCTGCCGGCTGAATGGCCTGCTCCACGGTCTCCATCACGTTGGCATTACTGTTCATGGCTCACGGTCTCCTCGATCAGGAACCGATTGGGACGGTTCATCCCATCCATTCGGTCTGCATTGATTGGACCACGCACTGGCCCGCCGGGCCGTCGGCCGCCGGATGCGACTGGCGTAGGAGGATGCCGACGCTGCCGGGAGCCCGGCGTCGTGACCGTCGAGGCACGGTACGAGCTTAAGGAGACGCCAGGATCGTCACGAGCGCAGGTTCGAGCCTCGGGAACTTGAACTGGAATCCCTCGTCCAGCAGCCGCCTGGGCAGCATCCGGTCGCTGACCAGCAGCAACTCCGACATCTCACCGAACAGCAGCTTGAGCGCCGCCTCGGGCATGGGCAGCACGGTCGGCCGGCCCAGCGCCTTGCCCAGCGCCCGCGTGAACTCGGCGTTGGTGACCGGATTGGGGGCGCACGCGTTGTACGGGCCACGGGCTTGCGGGTTTTCCAGCAGCCACTGTGCGATCGCCGCGATGTCCTCGCGATGAATCCACGGGAAATAGTGGCGCCCGTCACCGAGCCTGCCGCCCGCGCCCATCCGGAAGGCCGGCAGCATCTTCGCCAGCGCGCCGCCGTCACGGTCGAGCACGACGCCGATGCGCATCACGCAGACGCGCACGCCGAGCACACTGGCTTTCCCGGCTTCGCGCTCCCAGGCCGCGCACAGCTCGTGCGTGAAGCCTGGAGTCGGCGGCGTATCCTCGTGGATCGGTCGGTCACCCTGCTCGCCGTAGTAGCCAACCGCGGAAGCTGAAACCAGCACCGGCGGTGGCCGTCGCGCACGGCCCATCCACTCGACCAGGCGCGCCGTGGTGTGGACGCGGGAATCAAGCAACAGCTTCTTGCGACTCTCCGTCCAGCGCGCGTCGCCGATCGGCGCTCCGGCCAGGTTGATCACCCCGCCGAAGTCAGCCGCATCGAGCTCGTCGAGCCGTGTCACGGCCGCCCGGGCGCCGTCCGGCAGTTGCGCGTTCGTCTGCCGCGTCAGGATCACGACATCGTGCCCTGCCGCCGCCAGCCGCGGACACAGTGCGTGACCGACGAAACCCGTGCCACCCGTGATTAGAACTCGCATCGTGTTCACCCCTGTCGCACGGCAGGCAACAATGGATTCACCGCGGGCTATTGCGGCATGGTCACGACGCCGCCCGGGAGCGTGTAGCCGACGGACGCACCGGGACCGACTGGCAGGTCGAAGAATACCCAGCCCGAAGTCATCACGAGGCCGATCACGAGGAATCCGAGGGAATACGGCAGCATCGCGGCGATCAGGCTGCCCATGCCGAAGCCGGGGACCCAGCGCTGGCAGAACACCAGCGCCAGCGGGAAATAGACCAGTAACGGCGTGATCGGGTTGGTCACGCTGTCGCCCATGCGAAATGCCGCGGTGGTCATCTCCGGCGAAATTCCGAGCAGCATCAGCATCGGCACCAGTACGGGTGCGAGCATGCCCCACTTTGCACTGGCCGAACCGATCACCAGATTGATCGTCGCGCTCAGCACGACGATCGCCGCAATCAGGATCGGCGCTGGCAACTCCAGCTTGCCCAGGCCCGCGGCCCCATTGATGGCCAGGATGACGCCGAGGTTCGACCAGTTGAAGAGCGCGACGAAGTGCGCGGCAACGAACGCCATGACGACGTAGTAGGACATGCTGGCCATGCCCTCGCTGATCATGCGGATCTCGTCGCGATGGCTGCGATTCACGCCGGCCGCACGGCCATAGGCCACGCCGGTGACCAGGAACAGCAGGAAGAAGGCAGCCACCAGGCTCTGGAAGAACGGTTGCAGCGACTTGATGCCTCCGCCGTTCGCGGACGCGGCCTCGTCGAACAGCGGCGCGCCGCCCTCGACTCCGGACCAGACCGTCGGCCAGACGAGCAGCCCGAACAGCAGGACGATGATGAGAGCGCCGAGCCCTGCCGCGCGCAGGCCGCGTTTCTCGGCGGCGGTCAGGTCCGTGCCCACCGTTGCGACGGGTGCCTCGGCCGTCGGCGTCCACTCGCCGAAGCGCGGCGCCACGACGCGCTCGGTGATGA
>CAYQAF010000220.1:0-4599 GCA_964415375.1 uncultured Alcaligenaceae bacterium | reverse complement strand
GCACTTCGGCGATCTTGGGCAGCACCGAGGGAATGAACTGCTGGCCGCCGAAGCCCGGATTCACGGACATGAGCAGCACCAGGTCGAGCTTGTCCAGCGTGTAGTCGAGCCACGCGAGCGGGGTGGCCGGGTTGAACACCAGCCCGGCCTTGCAGCCGTGCTCGCGGATCAGCGCGATCGTGCGGTCGACGTGCTCGGAGGCCTCGGGATGGAAGCTGATGATCGACGCGCCGGCCTTGGCGAAGTCCGGGACGATGCGGTCGACCGGCTCGACCATCAGGTGCACGTCGATCGGCACGCTCGAATGCGGCCGGATCGCCTCGCAGACCAGCGGCCCCACCGTGAGGTTGGGAACGTAATGGTTGTCCATCACGTCGAAGTGCACGAGGTCCGCGCCGGCGTCGATCACCGCGCGCACTTCCTCGCCGAGCCGGGCGAAGTCCGCGGAGAGGATCGAGGGTGCGATCCGATAGGTGGGTTGCATGGTTCTATAATCCCCGAGCGTCGATGAGGCCGCGGCACCGCGCGCCGCGACGAGTCCGAACATGACCGAATCCAAGCGCTACGAGATCACCGTCCTGCCGAAGGCGCAGTACGTCGCCGAGCAGTCCGACCCGGATCGCCAGCATTTCGTTTTCGCCTACACGATCCGGCTCACGAACACGGGGACCGTCGCCGCCAAGCTCCTGTCGCGGCACTGGGTGATCACGGACGCCGATGCGCGCGTGCAGGAAGTGAAGGGCGAGGGCGTCGTGGGACAGCAGCCGCTGATCCGTCCCGGCGAGTCGTTCGAGTACACGAGCGGCGCGAGCCTCGCGACCGCGGTGGGCACGATGCGCGGCAGCTACCGGATGGTCGCGGAGGACGGGCAGCCGTTCGACGCGGCGATCCCGCAGTTCACGCTGTCCGCGCCGCGCACGCTGCACTAGGCGCATCAGCCCTCGCCTCCGTCCGTGTCCTTCGGCGCCTTCCCGTCCACGTGGTCGCGATCGGGACGCCGTGCCGACATCGTCCACCACACGATCGCGACGCCCAGCGCGAGCGCAATCAGCGCTTCGAGGATGATCCATTCCATCGTCGGTCGCGGTCGGCTTGCCCGTAGGGACGCGTGGTCGTGGCGATGGGCGGCCTGTGCGGCGGTGTTCGCGCTCCACGGCTGCGTGACCCCGCCGCCCACGCCGCCCGCCGCGCACGCGGTCTACACGCCGGCAGCCTGGCGCGACCTGCCCGGTTTCGAACGCGATCGCGTCGCCGAGACCCTGCCGGCGTTTCTCGTCGGCTGCGCGGCAATCACCCGCAAACCCGAACAAGCCACCGCGTGGCGGGCTGCGTGCGAAGCCGCACGCCGACTGCCGATTTCCGACGACGCTGCAACGCGCGCCTGGCTGCAGAATCATTTTAGCCCATACCGCATCGCGTTCCCCGACGGGCGGGACCGGGGCCTCGTCACCGGCTACTACGAGCCCGTGATCGCGGGCTCGCGCTCGAGGACCGATGCGCTTGCCGTGCCGATCCTCGCGTCCCCCGACGACCTGCTCACCGTGGACCTGGGCGCGCTCTACCCCGAGCTCGCCGATCGCCGCGTGCGCGGCCGTCTCGACGGCCGGCGCGTCGTGCCCTACTGGTCGCGTGCGGAGATCGAAGCGGGCAAGGCATCCCTCGCCGCCAAGGCGCTCGCGTTCGTCGCCGATCCCATCGACGCGTTCTTCCTGCAGGTCCAGGGCTCGGGGCGCATCACGCTCGCCGACGGCGCGGTGATGCGCGTGGGCTACGCCGACCAGAACGGTCACCCCTACACCCCGGTCGCGCGCGTGCTGATCGAGCGCGGCGAGATGACGCGCGAGGAGGCCTCGATGCAAGCGATCCGCGCGTGGGCGAAAGGCAACCCGGACCGCGTCGCGGCGCTGCTCGACGCCAATGCGAGCTACGTCTTCTTCCGCGAGCTCGCGCCGCCTGCACCCGGCTCCCCCGAGGCCGCGATCGACGGGCCCACGGGCGCGCTCGGCGTGCCGCTCCTGCCACGACGCACCATCGCGGTGGATCCGCGCGCGATCCCGCTCGGCGCGCCGGTGTGGCTTGCGACCACCGAGCCCCCGTCGGCGCGACCGCTCGAGCGCATGGTCGTCGCGCAGGACACGGGGGGGGCGATCCGTGGTGCGGTGCGTGCGGACTTCTTCTGGGGACACGGCGAGGAGGCGGCTGACCGCGCCGGCCGCATGAAGGAGCAAGGCCGCCTGTGGCTGCTCTGGCCGCGCGGCGTTTCGCTGCCGCGGCAATAGCGCGACGCCGCACGTGCGGTCACCCGATCGCCGCCTCGCAACGTGCCCGCGCGGCGGGCCTCAGGCGACGCAGTAGCTGCCGCGGCGGGTCTCCTTGGCCCGGTACATCGCGCGGTCGGCGCGGGACAGGAGCTCCTCGGCCGTCTCGGTCGCGGGGTCGGCCATCGCCACGCCGATGCTGGCGCCGAGCGCCAACTGCCGCCCGGCCACGTCCATCGGCTTGCCGATCGCGGCAATGATCCTGGACGCCAGGGTCTTCGCGGCGGCTGCGCTCGTCACGTGCTTCTGCAGGACGACCATCTCGTCGCCGCCGAGACGCGCCACCAGGTCCTCCTCGCGCGTGGCCTCGCGCAGGCGTTCCGCGACCCCCTTCAGCACCGCGTCACCGGCCAGGTGACCGAGGCTGTCGTTGACCTCCTTGAAGCGGTCGAGGTCGACGAAATGCACGGCGAAGCCGCGGTCGGGACGCCGCCGACGATTGCGCAGCGCCGCTTCCAGCTCGGAAAGCAGCGCCGCGCGATTGGCGAGGCCGGTGAGGACGTCGTGCCCGGCCTGGTACTTGATGAGGGAGAGCTCGCGCCGCTCGGTGACGTCCTGCAGGATGCCGCGCAGGATGATGCCGTGGCCCTGCGTGCGCGGGTACGCGGCGCCGCGGAAGTGCACGGTCATCGCGGCACCGTCGCTGCGCACGGCCCGCAGGTCGATGCCGAAGGTCGCGTCGTCGGCCGGGCTCTCGAGCGCCTCCTGCAGCGCGTGGTGATCGCGGGCGTCGACGACGCAGGACAGGGCTTCGATGCCGCAGGGACTGCTCCCGGCGAAATCGGCGCCGAAGATGCGCCGGGCGGTGGCGTCGAAGAGCAGCGTGCGCTCCACCGGATCCCACTGCCAGATCGAGATGACGGCGAGCTCCTGCAGGTCGCGGAACTGCCGCTCGGCGAGCTCCAGCGCGGCCTGCTCGCGACGGCGCCTGATCAGCACCCACGCATGCTCGGCCAGCGCCTGGAAGCAGGCAAGGTCGTCGCGGTCGTAGTCGGTGGGCTTGTTGCCCAGCCCCATCAGCAGGACCACGCGATCGTTGCCGAGCACCGGCACGCCCAGGTGGCGCACGAGGTGCACGTGGCCTTCCGGCAGTCCCCGTTTGCCGGCCAGCGCCTGGTAATCGTTGTGGATGCAGGCGCGGCGATTCCGGGCGGAATCCGCCCAGACGCCGGCCTGGCTGATCGGGTAGTGGCGGTCGTACACCGCCGTGCACTGGCGCAGCGTCGCTGCCGACCACGTCCCCAGCTCGATCGTCACCTGGTCGTCGTTCATCAGGTGCACGTAGCCGATCTCGCTGCCGGTCATCGCCACGGCCAGCTCGATGGCCGTGGCGGAGATCGTCGGCTCGTCGCCATCGAACGCGTGGGCGTACAGGTCCAGGATCGCCGTCTGGGCCCTGGCGGGGATCGGCTTAACCCTCGTGGCAGACATCCGGATCGATGGTGCCGAAGCCCGCGCGCCCGCCGCCGCTACGCGCCGGACGACTCGAGCACGCCCTCGGCCTGCCGGTCGGCGTGGTAGGAGGAGCGCACCAGCGCCCCGACGGCCGCGTGGCGGAAGCCCATGGCCTGCGCCTCGCGTTCGAACATCGCGAACGTGTCCGGGTGCACGTAGCGCGCGACCGGCAAGTGGTTGCCGGAGGGCTGCAGGTACTGGCCGATCGTCAGCATGTCGATGTCGTGCGCGCGCATGTCGCGCATCGTGGCGAGGATCTCGTCGTCGGTCTCGCCCAGCCCCACCATCAGGCCGGACTTGGTCGGCACGCCGGCTACGCGCGACTTGAACCCGGCGAGCAGCGCGAGCGAGTGGGCGTAGTCGGAGCCCGGGCGCGCCTGCCTGTACAGGCGCGGCACCGTCTCGAGGTTGTGGTTCATCACGTCGGGCGGCGCGGCCTCGAGGATCGCGAGCGCGCGCTCCATGCGGCCGCGGAAGTCCGGCACCAGCACCTCGATCTGCGTGCCGGGCGAGTGCTCGCGCACTGCGCGGATGCAGTCGACGAAGTGCTGTGCGCCGCCGTCGCGAAGGTCGTCGCGGTCGACGCTCGTGACGACGACGTAGCGGAGCCGCAACGCCGCGATGGTCTTCGCGAGGTTCGCGGGCTCCTCGGGATCGAGCGGCAGCGGCCGCCCGTGGCCGACGTCGCAGAACGGGCAGCGCCGGGTGCAGAGGTCGCCCATGATCATGAACGTTGCCGTGCCCTTGCCGAAGCACTCGCCGATGTTCGGACACGAGGCCTCCTCGCACACGGTGTGCAGGCGGTGCTCGCGCAGGATCTCCTTGA
>CAYQAF010000219.1:0-4632 GCA_964415375.1 uncultured Alcaligenaceae bacterium | reverse complement strand
GAGGAGTGCGCATCGCTGCGTCCCGGCGACCGGCTGGTCTACCGGTTCGAGTCGAAGGCGCCGCTTGCCTTCAACATCCACTATCGCGAGGGCAAGGCGGTGGTGATGCCGGTGACACGCGAACGCGCGACCGCCGACGAGGGCACGTTCGTGCCGCGTGCCGCGCACGACTATTGCCTCATGTGGGAAGCGGGCGCCGAAGGCACGACGATCGACTATTCGGTGCGCCTGACGCGGGGCAGCGGAAAGTGAAGGGTTCCCTCCCCGTGCTGCTGTTCGATCTCGACGGCACGCTGTCCGACAACTACGAGGGCATCTCGCGCAGCATCCGGTACGCGCTCGAGAGCCGTGGCGTGCCCCCTCCCGACGAGACGACGCTGCGCGCGTGCGTCGGCCCGCCGCTGCGCGAGTCGCTCGCGCGCCTGCTGCCCTCCCCCGATGCGACGGCGATCGAGGCGGCGCTCGCCGCCTATCGGGAGCGCTTCGGCGACGTGGGCTGGCGGGAGAACATCCTGTACGACGGCGTGCTCGAGGCGCTCGCGGCCCTCGCCGAGGCCGGTGCGCGCATGTACGTGTGTACGACCAAGCCCGAGGTGTTCGCAACGCGGATCATCGCCCACTTCGGCCTCGACGCGCTCGTGACCCGGGTCTACGGTGTCGATCTGGCGGGCGCGCTCGACGACAAGCGCACGTTGCTCGCACACCTGCTCGCGACCGAGTCGCTGGAGGCAGCCGGCGCGATCATGATCGGCGACCGCCACCTCGACGTTCGCGCCGCGCAGGCGAACGGCACGCGCGCGGTGGGAGTGCTCTGGGGCTACGGGTCGGCCGCCGAGCTCGAGGGCGCCGAGCGGCTGCTCGCGGCCCCGCCCGAGCTCGTTACGCTGTTTGCCTGAGTCGGCAACGTCGACCGGCACGCCTCGAACCGGCTGCGCCCGTCACCGTCCGGAGATCGACGCCATCACCGCGAGGAACACGAGGACCGCGACGACGAGCGCGGCGATCTTCCACGGGCTCTTCGGGTACTCGCCCTCGATCCTGCCGGTGACCCCGTTCATCACGCACTGGTAGCTCTTGCGGCCGTAGTCGTAGGTCAGGAGCCAAACCGGCATGAGCACGTGCTTGAACGTCTGTCCGGACCAGTCGGCCGCAACCCGGAGATTGCGCTGCGTGTCGCCTGGAACCCGGGCGGCGCAGGCCGCCAGGAGCTTCTGCTGCATCGCCTCCCGCGCGCGCAGCACCGCCGCGGGGAGTTCGACCTGGTAGCGCTCGACCACCCAGCCGGCGACGAAGGCCGGGTCGTACGGCGCGAGGTCGGTGGTGGGAAACGGCTCGATGCCGCGCACGAGCGCCGGTTTCACGCCCACCGAAGCGCAGACCAGGTCGTCGTCGAAGCCGAGCGTCAGGGTGCCCGACGCCGGCGTCCAACGCACCTTGCGCACCTGCTCCGCGCGCGGACGCCCGTTGCGGAGCCGCATCTCGGTCTCGTAGTAGTAGTGTCCCGCCTCGGCGGTCCAGCGCGCCTCGGCGCGCGCGTCGAAGGTCCAGTACGGCAGGTAGACGCCATGCACGGTGTCGGTCAGCGCCTTGCGTCGCAAAGCCGAGGGCGCGAGCCAACGCTGCCCGTACCAGCGGCGGATGCGCTCCCGCGCGTCCGCCGCGCCGACGGCGAACGGCAGCACGCTGCCTGGCCGGAACGCGGGCTCCTCGTCCGTGTACTCGAGGAGCTGTGCCGCGCCGCAGAACTCGCAGTGCTGGGCCTGCCGCGAGGCATCGAGCACGGACACCGCGCGACAGCTCTGGCAGCGGACGCTGCGCTTCTGCGCGTCCCAGCCCCGCGGCGCGGCTGCGAGCACCGCCAGCGCGGCGCCGAGGTCGTGCTCGACGACCGGTCCGCCCGCGCCCTCCGGCGCCGGCGATGCCGTGCCGCAGTGCGTGCAGACCAGCATCCGGCGCTGCGGATGCCACGCGGCATCGCCGCCGCACGCGGGACACGCGAACCGGGCGCGGGCCGTTTCCTCGCGCATGCCGGAAAGGGGCGCTAACGGATCGTGTAGCCCACGACGCGCCAGACGCCGTCGGCCTCGCGCTCGAGTGTCACGGTCTCGGTGCCGCCCGCCTCCTTCTCGAACGCGGTGCGGAACGCGAGCACCGCGTACTCGCCTTCCGGGGCGCCGGGGAAGCTCTTCTCGAAGCGCGTGCTCGCGAGCGTCCGCTGCACGACGGGTCCGCGCGGCCCGCGCTGCGCGGCGAGTGCCTTGGCCCAGCGATCCTCGGCGGCCGCTTCCCGGAACTTGACTGCCGCGCGGTCGCGCGCGGCCTTGGCGTCGCCGCGGTCGACGAGGACGAGCCACTCGCGTGCCGTCGCGGCGACCACGCTCGCGCGGGGGTCCTGCGCGTGGACGGGCGCGGCCGCGAGGGCCATCGCACCCAGGAGGCCCGCCAGCAAGCGACGGCGGCCACCCACACCTTTCGCCGCCGATGTTCCTGCGGGGTCGGTGGTCATTGCAGGAACGCGTCGAGCGCGGCCCGGGTGATGCGCCACTGCGTGCCAATCCGGCGGCCCTTGAGATCGCCGGCCGCGAGGCTCGCGAGCACGTCCGACTCGCCGACACCGAGCTGCTGGGCGACCTGCGCAGGCGTGAAGAGCTCGGGCGCGCCGACCGGCGCCGCCGCCGGCGCGGGCCCCGCCACGCCGGGCGTCGCCTGCGCGGCGATGCCGCCGGGCTGGTTCATCATCTGCTGCGCCATCGCCATGCCGATCGCGAGCTCGGCGCCGGTACCGGCGACGCCGCTGCCCCCCTGGGCGAGCCCCTGCGCCATCTGGTACTTGACGTAGTCGTTCAGGTTGCCGACCGCCGCCATCGACGAGCGCTTGTCGATCGCCTGCTCGACCTCGGGCGGCACCGAGACGTTCTCGACGACGAACGTGGTCATCTCGAGGCCGTACTTCTCCGCGAGCACCGGATTGACGAGCGGCAGCAGCGCCTGCCCCAGCTCGCCGTAGCGGGAAGCGACGTCGAGCGCGGGAATCTTCGCGGTGGCGAGCGCGTCCGAGAAGACGCTGACGATGCGCGAGCGCATCGTGTCGGCGAACTCGTCGAGCCGGAAGTGGTGGTCGGTGCCGGCAACCTCCTTCAGGAACCTCGGCACGTCGACGATGCGGAAGTCGTAGGTACCGAACGCGCGGAGCCGCACGACGCCGAAGTCGGCGTCGCGCATCATCACCGGGTTCGCCGTGCCCCACTTGTTGCCGGTGAACACCCGCGTGACGACGAAGTACACGTCCGCCTTGAACGGGCTCTCGAGCGCGTACTTCCAGCTCCTGAGATTGGTGAGGACCGGGATGTTGTCGGTCGTCAGCGTGTGCTTGCCGGGGCCGAAGGCGTCGCCGAACTGGCCCAGGTAGACGAACTGCACCGCCTGCGACTCGCGGACGATGAGCTGCGCGCCGTTCTTGATCTCCTTGTCCTCGTCCGGAAAGCGGAACGACAGCGTGTCGCGCGAGTCGTCGGTCCACTCGATGACGTCGATGAACTGCTTCTTCAGGAAATCGATGATCGCCATGTTCCCCCCTTGGCCGAGTCGGTTGCCGGTACGCCGGCGCCGCGCGGAAGCGGCGCCGGGCGGTAACGCGATGCGCCGCTACTTGGCCGCCGCGAGCCGCTTCGCCTCGGCCTCGGCGCGCGTCAGTTCCGACTCGAGGCTCTGCGCCGGGATCGCGCCGGGAACGATCGTGCCGTCGGCAAAGACCAGCGTGGGCGTGGCGGTCACGCGGAGCTTCTGGCCGAGCGACTGCGTGGCGGCGATCGGGTTGTCGCAGTCGCCGCTGTTCGACGGCAGCGCGCCCGAGACGAAGAAGTCGTCCCAGGCCTTCGCCTTGTCGGGCGCGCACCAGATCAGCTTCGACTTGCGCGCGGCATCCGGGTGCAGCTGGTCGATCGGGTAGAGGAACGTGTAGATCGTGACGTCATTCACGTCCTTCAGCGTTTCCTCGAGCCGCTGGCAGAACGGGCAGTCGGCGTCCGAGAACACCGCCAGCCTGCGCGAGCCGTTGCCCTTCACCTTCCTGATCGCGAGGTGCAACGGCAGCTCGTTCCAGGCGATCCGGTTCAACTCGCGCGCCTTGCGCTCGGTCAGGTTGACCTTGGTCTTCGTGTCGTAGACATTGCCGACGAAAATGTACGCGGCCTTCGGGTCGACGTAGATCATCTGGTCGTCGAACATCGCCTCGTACAGTCCGAGGAACGGCGCCTTCGCGATGTGGCGCACCTGAACGCCCGGGAAGCGCTCCTCGACGAGCTTCTTCACCGCGGCGGCATCGGCCGTGAGTGCGGGCACGGCAGCGGCCGGCTTGGACGCCGGCGCCTTCGGCGGCGCGGACTGGGCCGCGGCGGGCAGGGCGATCGCCAGGGCGAGAGCCACTGCAGCGAGCGGGGCAACGAGCATGGGGTGCATCGGTGATCTCCGGAAGTTCGAAAGCGGACTGGGGTCTGACAGCGTCAGCGCAGCGCAGGTTGCGCGAGCGCCTGCTTGACGAAGGGAAGCCGATCGGCGGCGGCGAGCCCGAGGTTGCGCAGCATCGAGACCCACGCGCCGCGCGCGCCGAACAGCCGGGCGAGCCCGTCGGTC
>CAYQAF010000218.1:0-4645 GCA_964415375.1 uncultured Alcaligenaceae bacterium | reverse complement strand
CGGGCGCGCGTGGATGCGCGAGGCCTGGATGCAGAACTGGCGCCAGTCGCCCGGCGACGGCAGCGCGATGTTGCGGACGTGGTATTCGAGGTCGAAGTTCTCGTCGTCGATCCAGTAGGGGTCGTCGAGCCCGATTGGCACCCGGCAGAGCTTCTGCCGGAAAATCGGCGAGAGGTGCAGGCGGCTTTCCACGAGCGCGAGGATGCTCTTGAACCGGAGCCTGCCCTCGGGTGCCGTCGACGGGTCGTAGATCTGGACGAGACTGACGTTCGAGCCGGAATGGGCGCTCTCCGAGGCGAGGAAGAGCGCGTCGTTCGTGTTGAGCTGGCGCATGTGACAGGATCATGCCACAGCTCGCCAGCGAGCAAAGGACGGAGGCGCAGCGATGGAGTGGACGATGCTGGCGGTGGCGGGCCTCTTCGAGGTCGCCTGGGCAGTGGGCCTCAAGTACACCGACGGCTTCTCGCGATGGTGGCCGAGCGTGGGCACGGCGCTGGCGATGGCGGTCTCGGTCGTGCTGCTGGCGCTCGCGATGCGGACGCTACCCGTCGGCACGGCCTACGCCGTGTGGACCGGCATCGGCGCGGTGGGCACCGCGCTGCTCGGCATCGCGCTGTTCGATGAGCCGGCGACGTTCGCGCGACTCGGTTGCATCGCGCTGATCGTCGCCGGCATCGTCGGACTCAAGCTCACCGCGTAGCCGTCCTGCGGTCGCGCCCAGCTCCTAGTCCGGTGCGCGGAGCTCGCTCTCGTGCCAGCGGCCGAGCGCCAGCCGTGCGGCGAGCACCGAGGCACCGAACAGCGCCACCCCCGCGGCGGCAATCAGCACGAGCGCGGCGAACAGGCGGGGCACGTTGAGCTGGATGCCGGCGAGCAGGATCTGGTAGGCGAGCCCCGCGCCTGCACCACCGGTGCCGGCGACGAATTCCGCGACCACGGCACCGATCAGTGCGAGGCCGCTCGCAATCCGCAGTCCGCCGAAAAAGTACGGCAGCGCGGAGGGGATGCGCAGCCGCGTGAGCTCCTGCCAGCGTGACGCGCGATTCATCCTGAACAGCGCCAGCAGGCCCGGGTCGACGCTGCGCAGGCCGAGCGTCGTATTGGAGATGATCGGGAAGATCGCCACGACGGTCGCGCAGAGCACGAGCGCGACGCGGGTGTCCTGCACCCAGATGATGATGAGCGGCGCGATCGCGACGATGGGCGTCACCTGCAGCAGCACCGCGTACGGGAACAGGCTGATCTCGAGCCAACGACTTTGCACGAACAGGAGCGCGATGGCCGTGCCGAGCACGACCGCGAACGCCAGTGCCGCGAGCGCGATGCCCAGGGTTACGCCGAGCGAATCCAGCAGCAGCGTCCGATCCAGGGTCAAGGTCGCCACAATCCGGGACGGCGCCGGGACGAGCCACGGCGGCACGTCGTTCAGGGCGACCGCGGCCTCCCACAGCCCGAGCACGACCACCGCGACCAACGCCGGCGCGCCGTAGCGCAGGTAGCCCACGGAATCAGGGCGCATCGGTCGAGGCGGCCGCGGCGACCGCCTTCGTCACGCGCCGTGCGAGCGCCGCGAAGCCGGTCGACGTGCGGAAGTCGTCGCCGCGCGGCCAGGGTGCGGGGACCTCGACCTCGTCGACGACCCGGCCGGGGCGCGCGCCCATCACCACCACACGGGTCGAGAGGTACACCGCCTCGGTCACGCTGTGGGTGACGAACACCACCGCGAAGCCGCGGGCGCGCCACAGCGCGATCAGCTCGTCGTCCAGCCGCTGCCGCGTGAAGTCGTCGAGCGCGCCGAAGGGCTCGTCCATCAGCAGCAGCGCGGGTTGCGTGACCAGCGCACGGGCGATCGAGGCGCGCATCTGCATGCCACCGGAGAGCTCGCGGGGCCGGTGCCGCGCGAAGCCGTCGAGCGCCACCAGCGCGAGTGCGTCGGCGACGGCACGGTCCGCCTCCGCGCGCGGCGTGCCGGCGAGGTCGAGCGGCAGCCGGACGTTTGACGCAATGTCGGCCCAGGGCATCAGCGTCGGTGACTGGAATACGTAGGCGAAGCGCCGCGACCGGTCGGCGTCCGGGCGTGGCGCCCCCCACCAGCCGAGCGATCCCGCGGACGGCCGAATCAGGCCCGCGATCAGGTTGAGGAGCGTCGTCTTGCCGCAGCCCGACGGCCCGACCAGCGTGACGAACTCGCCGTCGCACACCGCGAGATCGATCGGAGCAAGTGCTTCGGTGCCGTCGCGAAAGCGTTTCGCGATCCCGCGGGCCAGGACGACGGGTGGGGTCACGCTACGGCAAGACGCGCACGTCCCTGACGAACTCGAGTGTCCATGCGCGCGAGTAGTCGACCCCGGGCTTGGCGAGACCGACACCCTTCAGGAAATCGACGGTGGCGTCCCACCGTGCCTCGGTCATCGTGAGGAGCCCCGACTTCATTGCTGCGCCGGCGTCGACCAGCGCGAAGTCCTTCATCTTGCGCCAGCCGTAGGCGAGCAGCTCGTCGCTCATCTGCGGGTTGTCCTTCCTGATGAGCGCGTTGCCGGGCGCGGGATTGGCGAGGTAGCTCTTCCACCCTTCCGCGGAGGCGCGCAGGAACCGCGCCAGCACCTCACGACGTTTCTCCAATGTGTCGCGCGTGACGATCAGCGCCTGGGAGTAGGGGGGATAGCCCAGGTTGGCGAGCAGGAACACCGCCGGCTTCACGCCGGCCTTCTCGATCGAGAACGGCTCCGAGGTGACGAAGCCCTGCTGCGCGAGCTTCGGATCGGCGAGGAACGGCTGCACCGAGAAAGCGTAGGGCCGCTTCTGGTCGTCGGTAAAGCCGTAGCGCTGCTTGAGCCAGGGCCAGAACGTGTTGTTGCTGGCGGCACCGATCGCGATCGGCCGGCCCTTGAGGTCTTCGAGCTTCGCGACGCCGGGGTGCGCGATGATCACCGTCGGGTTCTTCTGGAACGTCGCGCCGATCGCGACGACGGGCACGTTCTGCTCGACCGCGGAGAGGACCTGCAACCCGTCACCCATCGCGACGTCGATCCGCCCGGCGGCGAGCAGCTGCAGGCCGTTCACCTGCGGGCCGCCCATGCGGATCGTCACGTCGAGGCCGTGCTTGCGGTACGTGCCCTCGGCCACCGCCTGGTAGAAGCCGCCGTGCTCGGCCTGCGCGAGCCAGTCGGTCGCGAACAGCAGGCGGTCCTGCGCGTGGGCGACGCCGCAGAACGCGAGGACGGTGGCAAGGGTGCGGGCGATGCGTGCGACGGTCGGCTTGGCCATGCGCGTCCTCGTGGTCGATGGAGGCATTATGCAAGCAATTGACGGCCGGCGCGGCTGGACGCATCGGGGTCTGGAAATCGATGTCCGAAAGTGGCGAGTACGACGCGGGGGACGGCCCGATAATGGCGCCATGACGCTCAATCACGACGCCTGCTACCGCGCGCTCGCGACCCACGATGCCCGCTTCGACGGCAGGTTCTTCGTCGGCGTGCGCTCGACCGGGATCTACTGCCGGCCGGTGTGCACTGTCCGCTCGCCGCGCAAGGAGAACTGCCGCTTCTATCCAAGCGCGGCGGCGGCCGAGGCGGCCGGATTCCGCCCGTGCCTGCGCTGCCGGCCCGAGCTCGCGCCCGGGTTCGCCGCGGTCGATGCGTCCGCGCGCATCGTGCAGGCGGCAATCGGCATGATCGACGACGGCTTCCTCGAGAACCGCGGCATCGAGGACCTGGCCGGGCGCATCGGGGTCACGAGCCGCCACTTGCGCCGCATCTTCGAGGCCGAGCTCGGCGTCGCGCCGGTCGAGTACGCGCAGACGCAGCGGCTGCTGCTCGCGAAGCGGCTGCTCACCGACACTATGCTGCCGGTGACCGACGTCGCGTTCGCGAGCGGTTTTTCGAGCGTGCGCCGGCTGAACGCGCTGTTCCGCGCACGCTATCGCATGCCGCCATCGCGCCTGCGGGAACGGCGCGCCGGGTCCGTGCCGGGCACGCTGTCGTTCGCGCTGGCCTTTCGCCCGCCCTATGCCTGGGAGGCGATGCTCCAGTACCTGTCCGCGCGCGCGATCGGCGGCGTGGAGGCGTGCAATGCTCGCCGCTTCCGCCGCACGCTCGCGATTGCGCATCGCGGCACGACGCACGCTGGATGGATCGAGGCGTGGCCGGTGCCGCGCAAGACGCTCTTCGAGCTGCGCGTCTCGGCGTCGCTCGCGCGCGTCGTGCCGCAGGTGCTGGCCCGCGTGCGCCACGCGCTCGACCTCAGCGCGGACCCGGCGGCGATCGCGGGCGCGCTGGGGCCGCTCGCCGAGGCGGAGCCGGGGCTGCGCATCCCCGGTGCCTTCGACGGGTTCGAGCTCGCGGTGCGGGCGGTCGTCGGACAGCAGGTCTCGGTGGCCGCGGCGACGACGATGCTCGGTCGCATCGCCCGACACCTTGGCACGCCACTCGCTGACGCGCCGGCCGGGCTCGATCGCACGTTTCCCGGGGCGGGCGTGATCGCCGCGCTCGCACCGGCCGAGCTTGGCGCCATCGGGCTGACCCCGGCCCGGGCACGGACGATCGTGGCGCTCGCGACCGAAGTGACGCACGGGCTCGACCTCTCGCCCTCCGCGCTTCCGCTCGTCACGCTCGACCGGCTCGCCGCCCTTCCCGGCATCGGTCCG
>CAYQAF010000217.1:0-4648 GCA_964415375.1 uncultured Alcaligenaceae bacterium | reverse complement strand
CTTGCCGGCGCGGGCGAGCCGCACCAGCAGCGCGTTGATGTCTTCCTGCCGCAGCGCGTGGTTCGCACGCCGCTTGCCGACGTAGACGCGCTCGACAGCCGGAGGCAGCAGCGCCAGGATCTCGGCCGACACCAGGTTGTCGTAGAGCACGACGTCGGCGCGCTGCATCAGCTTCAGCGCGCGAATCGTGAGCAGGTCCGGGTCGCCGGGGCCGGCGCCGACGAGGTAGACCTCGCCTCCCGGTACGACGCCTCGCCTGCCGGACTTCTGTGCGTGCCCGTCGTGCACACGCAGGATGGGAGTCTTGGACACGTGTGCCTCCTCAACGGTTGCCGCAACCGCAACCGCCGCCGCCACCACCGCCGCACCCGGTGGCAGTGGGCGCCGGCGTGGATGCCGGCCTGTCGTTGGGGTTGATGAAGATGAAGCGGAAGTCGCCGGCGTCGAGCTCGACGTAGTCGAGCGTCATGCCCTCCAGCAACTCGCGGTGCCCGGGCGACACGACCAGCGCGACGCCCTCGGAAGGAACCACGATGTCGTCGCCGCGTGCCTCGTCGAATCCCATCGCGTAGTGGAGCGCGCCCTGCTCGTCGCGCCGCACGGCGATGCGCAGCCCGAGCTCGTCGGCGCCGGACTGGGTAGCCGCGATGCGGATCTGCCGCGCCGCGTCGGTGGTGACGGTGATCATCGTCGTGTCCTTCAGTGCTCGCCCTTCGTGCGCAGCAGGCCGGCAAGACGGTTGCCCTGCTTCTGCGGGCCGCCGCGGGGGAACATGTCGTGCAGTGCGTGGTTCGAGCCGCGTTCGGGCCCCCAGCGCTCGGTAAAGTGGCGGATCATCACGCGCACCTGCGCCTGGACGCCGTGCTCGAACTCGTAGTCGCGAAGGTAGCGGATCACCTCCCAGTGCTCGGGCGTGAGTGCGAGCCCCTCGTGTTTCGCGAGCGCGCGGACGAAGTCCTCCGACCACTGTCCCCGGTCCAGCAGATAGCCCTCGCTGTCGATCTCGACGCGCCGCCCGGCGACGTCGAGCCAAAGCTGGGCGATGAGCTGTTGATTGGCGACCATGGCGATCCGCATGAGCCGCTAGAGGACCATGGCCTCGCGGGTGCGAGGCGGTGCCAGATAGACGATGTTGCCCTCCCGCCGGCGGCGGTAGTCGCTGCGCCGGATGAACTCGACGAATCGCGCCGCCCAGTCGCGGCCGCGGGTCGAGCGCAGGTGCGCGAACGACGCGAGCACGTTGCCGACGACGATGCCGTCGCGCGTGCCGTCGATGCCGTGGCCACGGCGGACGTCGTAGGCGTAGCGGGTCTCGGCGGGCAGGTTCTCGATCGCCGCGTGGTGAAACTCGTGCGCGCGGATCGTGCGCGGCGCTTCCGGCGCCGCGGGCCACGGGAAGGAATCGGTTTCCTCGAGGTGCACGTAGCCGCGCCCGACGGGGCGGTCACGCATGACGACATCGCCGGGAATGGCCCCGACCATCCGGTACGTGTGTCCGCCGACGCTGATCGAGCGCGCGAGATACATGAGGCCGCCGCACTCGGCGTAGACCGGCAGTCCGGCGTCGACCAGGTTGCGGATGCGCGTGCGCAGCGCTGCGTTCGCCTCGAGCTCGCGCGCGTGCATTTCGGGGAAGCCGCCGCCGATGAACAGCGCGTCGACGTTGGGGACCTGCGCGTCGGCCAGCGCGTCGAAGCGCACCAGCGTGGCCCCGGCCGCGCGCAGCGCGTCGAGGTCATCCGCGTAGTAGAAGCCGAACGCGCGGTCCTGCGGTACGCCGATCCGGATGTCCGATTCCTGGGGCGGCGGTGGCGTGGTGGCCATCGCTGCCGGCGCGCGCAACGCCGTCACATCGGCCGCGATCCGCAGCAGCCGGTCGACGTCGACCTGGCGCTCGATCGTGCCCGCGATGTCGGCGACGAGGCGCGAGGCATCCGCTGATTCGTTGCTCGGCATCAGTCCGAGGTGTCGCTCGACGATCCCGATGCGGGGATCGTGGTGGACCGCACCCAGCACCGGCACATCGGTGTACTGCTCGAGGACCATGCGCAGCTTCGCCTCATGGCGCCCACCGCCGACCTGATTGAGGACCACACCGGCGATGCGCAGCTCGCGGTCGAACGCCTGGTAGCCCAGCACGAGCGGCGCGACGCCGCGGGTCATGCCGCGCGCGTCGATGACGAGCACGACGGGCAGCGTCAGCACCTTGGCCAGCGCGGCATTGCTGTTGCTGCCGTCGAGGGCGACGCCGTCGTAGAGTCCCTTGTTGCCCTCGACGAGCGCCACATCGGCGCCCGCGGCGTGGCGGAGGAATGCCGCACGGATCTCGTCGTCGTCGGAGACGTACGGGTCGAGGTTGCGGCAGCGGCGGCCGGCCGCGGTGGAGAGCCACAGCGGATCGATGAAGTCCGGGCCCTTCTTGAACGGCTGGACCACGAGACCGCGGCGCGAGAGCGCGGCGGCGAGGCCGATGGCGACCGTCGTCTTCCCGGACGACTTGTGCGCGGCCGAGACCAGGAAGCGGCGCGACGCCACGGCGTTCACGGGTCTACCCTTCGCGCTGTCGCGCTCCGGGTCTGATTCGCCCTCGGGGCGGCCCTTCGGGCTCATCGCGCGTCGGCGCCCGCCGGCTGTTGGAGGTCGTCCTGCGGCAGGAAACGCAGCACGCGCACGCCCACGACGGTGACGAGGAACGCGACGCCTAGCCCGCCGATGCCGAGCAGCAACTCGGGAACGCTCGGCGCATACGCGGCGACGTGCCCGTCGCCGAACGTGCTCTCTACCCGGTAGCCGGGAAAGATCTCGAGCGGCCACGCCTGCCCGCCGATGATGAACACGTAGAGCAGCGCGAACGCGCCCGCGACGACCAGCAGCGACGCCGCCAGCATCGACCGGGCACTGCCGAAACGCGGGTGGTAGATCAGGACCAGCGGCAACAGGCTGCCGACAAGCACGTAGCCACCCCAGAAGAGCAGGGGATAGACACCGCCGTCGACGAGGATGAAGCGCACGAAGGCCACCTGCTTCGCGAAGTAGAGGTTGGTCAGGTGGTAGACCGCCGTGAGATAAAGCACGCTCACGATGAACAGGCCGAGCAGGTTGCGCATCCGCCGCGCGAGCGGCGGCGGCACTACGCGGTCGTTCCAGACGTACATCGCCGACTGCACGACGAGGAACACCGCGAGGCCCCAGGCGAACGACATCACGATGAACAGCGGTGCCAGCAGCGCCGAGCCGTAGGCTTGGCGGGCGACGAGGAACGCAAAGATGGAGCCCGTACCCGTCGTGAGCACGATGCGCCACGCGAAGGCGGCGAGGCCGGCCGGCTTCGACCACACGCCGAGCCGGGGCTCCATCAGCGTCCACAGGTAGACGCCGACGATCGCGAACATGCCCGAGTACAGGAACACGTTCCACGCGAACACCGACTTGAAATTGTAGTGCGTCGCCGCGACGATCATCCGCTCCGGCCGGCCGAGGTCGAGCATCAGCACGAACAAGCCGCCGACGAGGAGCGCGAGGCAGAGCAGGCCCGACAGCGGTGCCCGCGCCTTGTACGCGGCCTGGCCGAACACCGAGCCGATCGACGCGACGTTGAGCACGCCCGACGCGGCAACGATCATGAAGATCGCGAACACGTGCGGCATGCCCCAGACCACCTGGTTGTCCATGCCGGTGACCACGTGCCCGTGCACCTCCATGGTGTGCGCGGCGAGGAGCCCCGTGAGCACGACGGCGCCACCGAGGAAGGTGAGTGCCCAGAACCAGCGGCTCTCCGAACGGGCGAACGTGGTCCGGTTCATGGCGCACCCGCCGGGCCGCCCCAAGGGTGCGCGCGCCCCTGTCGGGGGCAGCGAGCGAAGCGAGCGTGGGGGTAGGTCACCCTAGATCCCCGCGTAGCGAACACCGGTGTCGAGCTTCAGGTCGGCGCGCAGCTGCCGGCTCGAGACGGCGGCGATCCGCTTCGAGATTTCGCTGCCGGTGTCGTTGAGATCGCCGAACAGGATCGCGTGGTGGCCGCTCGAGGCGCAGGCCTCGACACAAGCGGGAAGCTGGTCGCGGTCGATGCGGTGCACGCACAGCGTGCACGACTCCACGCACCCCTTGCCGCGGGGCACGTCGGGCTTCTGGTCGCTCACCGGCTCGTGGACGAACGAGCGCGCCTTGTACGGGCAAGCCATCATGCAGTAGCGGCAGCCGATGCACGTGTGGCGGTCGACCAGCACGATGCCGTCGGCGCG
The DNA here is from genome assembly GCA_964415375.1 of uncultured Alcaligenaceae bacterium. Lineage (GTDB taxonomy): Bacteria > Pseudomonadota > Gammaproteobacteria > Burkholderiales > Casimicrobiaceae > VBCG01. The sequence continues at coordinate 407 of CAYQAF010000217.1, read as the reverse complement.
TTTGAACGAAGCCCCGGTCGGGCAGACGTCGACGCACGGCGGCTCGGCGCAGTGCTGGCACATCATCGGCAGCGACTTCGTCGCTCCGCGCATGTCCTTCAACTCGACCTTGCGGATCCACTGCGCGGAGGTCGCCGTCTTCGCGATGGGCAGTCCGTTCTCCTTGTCGCACGCGACGACGCACGCGTTGCAGTCGGTGGAGCAGCGGTTGATGTCGACCAGCATGCCCCAGCGCTTCGTGCGCGATGCCGGCGATTTCAAAGCGTGGATCCTTGCCGAAAATGTCCTGGAGCGCCTTACACATCAGATTAGAATCGTCCACGATGAGGAGGCGACGCGGTGCGAAAGGTTGTTCTGCAGGGAGCAGGGGTGCTCACCCTGCCTGTAGATCAGATCAGCCCGAACCC
>CAYQAF010000216.1:3787-4657 GCA_964415375.1 uncultured Alcaligenaceae bacterium | reverse complement strand
CGTGGGTGTACGGCGTCTCGCGCGAGCGCAACCAGATCCTCTGGCCGTGGGTGCTGGGCTACAAGAAGCACCCGATCATGAACGCCGACTTCATCTACCTCGACCTCGCGCCGCGCAAGTAGGGGCACGATGAACGCGAGCCACGCACACGCCGTCCCCGCGCCCGGCTTCGCGCGCGCCGCCGTCGCCGCGATGCTCGCCATGGCCGTGGCCGCGTCGGCGCTCGCGCCGCATCCGGTCCGCGCGGCGGATCCGAACAAGGTGATCCGCGACGTCTTCCCGGTCGCCGAGACCGGCTTCGACCCCGCGGGCGTGCACGATCTCTACTCGGGCACGATCGTCCAGGCGATCCACGAGACGCTCTTTACTTACGACTACCTGGCCCGTCCGTCGAAGGTGGTGCCGCTGACCGCCGAGACGCTACCCGAGGTCACGGACGGCGGCAGGACGTGGACGATCCGGCTGAAGAAGGGCATCCACTTCGCGCCCGACCCCGCGTTCAAGGGCAGGAAGCGCGAGCTGGTCGCCGCCGACTACGTCTACGCGCTGCAGCGCCTCGTCGACCCGAAGATCCGCTCGCCGTGGGCCTTCCTGGTCGAGGGCAAGTTCGTCGGCCTGGACGAGCTCGCGGAGGAGGCGAAGCAGTCGGGCCGGTTCGACTACGACCGCAGGATCGCCGGCATGGAGGCGGTCGACCGGCACACGCTGCGCTTCCGGCTCAAGGCCACCGACTACAACCTTCCCTACGTGCTCGCGCACGAGCCCTCGTCGGCCGTGGCGCGGGAGGTGATCGAGGCCTACGCGGGCGTCGACGGCCGCGCGATGAGCAACCCCGTTGGCACGGGGCCCTACCGGCTCGCCTTCTGGAAG
>CAYQAF010000216.1:0-3777 GCA_964415375.1 uncultured Alcaligenaceae bacterium | reverse complement strand
TCGCCAATCCCGAGTACCGCGGCTTCACCTGGAACTACGCGTCGTCCGACCCTGCCGACCAGAAGCTCGTCGCCGAGATGAAGGGCAAGCGGATGCCGCAGGTCGGCCGCGTCGAGATCTCGATCATCGAGGAAGACCAGTCGCGGCTCCTCGCCTTCCAGAACGGCGAGCTCGACCTGATGAACCTCGAAGGTCCGCTCGCGCCGAACGTGCTCGACGGCGACCGGCTGAAGCCCGCGTTCGTGCAGAAGGGCGTGCGGCTGTCCCGCATCATCGACCCCGAGATCTCCTATCTGTACTGGAACATGCAGGATCCCGTCGTCGGCGGGACCGCGAAGGAGAAGATCGCACTGCGCCGCGCGATGGCGATGGCCTATCCGGTCGACGAGGACATCAAGGTGCTGCGCAACGGCCAGGCCGTGGCGGCGCACTACCCGATCCCGCCGGGGGTCGTTGGCCACGACCCGAAGTGGCAGAGCTCGATCAGGTACGACCCCGCGGCGGCGAACGCGCTGCTCGACAAGTTCGGCTACCGGAAGGGCGCCGACGGCTACCGCACGCTGCCCGACGGCAGGCCGCTCGTCGTGCGCTACGGCTCGCGGCCGGACACCGCCGCGCGCCAGCAGGACGAGCTCGTCAGGAAGTCGATGGACGCGATCGGCGTGCGCTACGAGATCTTCAAGGAGAAGTTCCCGGAGCTCCTGAAGCTCGAGAAGCAGTGCAAGCTCATGAGCCGCACCGCCTCGTGGATCGCCGACTATCCGGACGGCGACAACTTCATGCAGCTGCTCTACGGGCCGAACGCATTCCAGAGCAACAACGCCTGCGCGAAGATCCCCGAGTACGACAAGCTCTACGAGCAGTCGGTGCGGACGCCGCCGGGTCCGGCGCGAGACCGGCTCTACCAGGAGATGACCCGGATCATCGAGGCCTACGCGCCCTGGCGGCTCGCCATCAGCCGCTACCGCAACCAGCTCGTGCAGCCGCGCGTGATGGGCTACCGAAAGCACCCCATCCTGCACGCGCACTGGCACTATGTCGACGTGGCGCCGGCCGCGGGGGGCAAATGAGCCCCCGCGCGGCTCGTCGCCGAGGGTTAGCAGGAGGAGGGTGGTACCGCAGTACGGCAGCCAGAGGAGAGGCAGTCTGAAGAACAGGGGGCCGCCCGGCGAACCCGGGACGGCCCCCGTTGCCGCGCCAGCGGGCCGCCTCGGGCGGCGCCGGGATCGCACCGAAACGCAGCACCTGACCGACCGCGGAGACCCCGCGCGAGGCCGCGGAGTTCCACGATGAGCGCGTACATCATCCGACGCCTGTGGCAGATGGTCCCGACGATGCTCGGGGTGATCCTGCTCGTGTTCCTGCTGTTCAACTGGGTCGGCGGCGACCCCGCGTACGTGCTCGCCGGCAAGATCAGCAATCAGGAGCAGATCGACAACATCCGGCGGCAGCTGGGCGTCGACCAGCCCTACTGGGTGCAGCTGTGGATCTTCATCAAGCAGGTGCTCACCGCCGACTTCGGCGCGTCCTGGAGCACCAACGAGAGGGTGTCGCACATCCTCGCCACGCGCCTCGGGCCGTCGCTCACGGTGCTCGTGCCGCTGCTCGTGATCGAGACGGTCGTCGCGATCGGACTCGCGCTGGCGGTCGCCTACGTGCGCGGGTCGCTCACCGACCGCGCGGTGATGATCGTCTGCACGGTCGGGCTGTCGATCTCGATCCTGGTCTACATCATCGTGTTCCAGTACTTCTTCGCCTACAAGCTGGGCTGGTTCCCGGTACAGGGCTGGGGCGACAGCTTCGCGGAGAACCTGTTCCGCTATTCCTTGCTGCCGATCCTGATCGGCCTGGTGGTCAGCATCGCGCCCAACCTGCGCCTCTACCGTACCTTCGTCCTCGACGAGATCAACCAGGACTACGTGCGCACGGCGCGCGCCAAGGGGCTCTCCGAGAACCGCATCATGTGGGTGCACGTGCTGCGCAACGCGTCGATCCCGATCATCACCAACCTGATGGCGGGGCTGCCGGGTCTGCTCCTCGGCTCGTTCCTGATCGAGCGCTTCTTCTCGATCCCCGGCATCGGCCGCGAGGTGATCCTCGCCGTCGAGCGATCGGACTTCCCGGTGATCAAGGCGATCACCGTGTACGTCGCGTTCGCGACGATCCTCTCCAACCTGCTCGCGGACCTGATGTACAAGGCAGTCGATCCGCGGGTGCAGCTGAAATAGGGAGGCCGCCATGTCGACGACATCCGCCGTCCTCTCCCGCGGCCGCAACGCGCCCCCGGCGCCGCGCGACGTGCCGCAACACGTCTCGCCGGGCCTGTGGACGCTCGCGTGGCGCCGGCTCAAGGCCGACCGCGTCGGCATGGTCTCGCTCGCGATCGTCGGGGCGTTCCTCGTGATGATGGTGCTGTCGGCCACCGGCCTCGTCGCGAAGGACTGGTCGCGCGAGGTCGGCGTCAACTACGCGCCGCCGACGTTCGTCGGGCCGGACGAGAGCTCGGCGCCGGGCGGCAACGCCGGCCCGTCCATCGTGCCGAGCGGGCCGACCGCGGCCAGCGACTTCCGTTCGACCGTCGTCGACCCGATCGGCGACGTGATCGCCGAGTTGAGGGGCGAGAAGCCCGCGGCAGGGGGCGAGGCAGCGCCGTCGTCGACGGTCGACCCGCTCGCCGACGTGATGAAGGACATCCAGTCGGGCAAGGGTGTGCCGGCAGTCACCGCGGCCCCGGCGGAAGTCCGTGCCGCGACGCTGCCCTTCGGCGGCGACAAGTGGGGCCGCGACGTCATCGCCAAGACGATCAAGGGTTCCGAGACCTCGATCTTCGTCGGCCTCGCCGCGGCGGCGGTGGCGACGCTGATCGGCACGCTGCTGGGTGCGCTCGCCGGCTACTACGGCGGCAAGACCGACGACCTCCTCAACTGGTTCTACAGCGTGTTCAGCTCGATTCCCTACCTGCTGCTGATCCTGGCGGTCGCCGCGGTGCTGCAGCAGAAGGGGACGATGACGATCGTGCTGATCCTCGGGCTCACCGGCTGGACCGGCGTGTTCCGCCTGATCCGCGCCGAGTACCTGAAGCACAAGGGACGGGAGTACGTGCAGGCGGCCGACGCCATCGGCGCGTCCAACTCGCGCAGGATGTTCGTGCACATCTTCCCCAACGTCTCGCACGTGGTGCTGGTGCAGCTGTCGATCCTTGCGGTCGGCTTCATCAAGGCCGAGGTGATCCTGTCGTTCCTGGGCTTCGGCGTGCCGGTGGACGTCGTCTCCTGGGGATCGATGCTGAACGAGGCGCAGACCGAGCTCATCCTCGGCAAGTGGTGGCAGCTCGCCGCCGCCGGCACGGCGATGGCGGTGCTGGTCACCGCGTTCAGCCTGTTCACCGACGCGCTGCGCGACGCGCTCGATCCGAAGCTGCGCGGCCGGGCGGGAGGCTGACCGTGGAGCGCCATCACGCCTCGCCATCGCCCCCGGCAGGGGAGATCGCACCGCTCCTCAGCGTGCGCAACCTGGCGGTGTCGTTCCGGCTCGATCGTCACGAGACGTTCGCCGCCGTGAAGGGCATCTCGTTCGATATCCCGCGCGAGGCGACCGTCGCGCTGGTCGGCGAGTCCGGCTGCGGCAAGTCGGTGACCTCGCTCGCCATCCTCGGGCTGCTGCCGCCGGAGAACGCCGTCGTCGCCGCCGGCAGCGAGGTCCTCTACGGCGGGCGCAACCTGGTCGGGCTCGCGCCGGCCGAGCTGCGCGCGCTGCGCGGTGCAGACCTCGCGATGA
>CAYQAF010000215.1:0-4669 GCA_964415375.1 uncultured Alcaligenaceae bacterium | reverse complement strand
CGCCGGCGAACCCGCGCACGCTCGCGCGATGGACCGCCGACACCGACCGGCCCGATGGCGCGACCGTCGACGCCGAGGGCTGCTACTGGTCGGCGTTCTACCGCGGCGGCAAGGTGGTGCGGGTCTCGCCGCGCGGCGAGACGCTCGCCGAGTTTGCAATCGACGCGATGTGCCCGACGATGTGCGCGCTCGGCGGCATCGACTTCACTACGCTCTACGTGACGAGCGCGCGGCAGCAACGCCCGGCCGACGAGCTCGCGCGCCTTCCTCTGTCGGGCGGCCTCTTCGCGATGCGCGTCGACGTCCCCGGCCTCCCCGAGCCCTCGTTCGCCGGCTGACCCCGTGATCCTGCACTTCAACCCCACGAACTACCTGCGCCTCGAGGAACCCCGGGCCATCGACACCTCGGCGGCCGGCGCGTCGTTCGCGACCTCGACCGGCGACATCCTCGAGGTGACGAGCTACGGTCCCGGCGTGTTCCGGCTGCGCATCGGCCCCCGCACGAGGCCCGACTACGGGATCGTCCTGGGGAGATCCAAATCCTGCACGGTCGCCCAGCCCGACGCCACGCTGACCACGTTCGGCGCCGGTGACGCGACGCTCGAGATCACCGGCGGTCCGCTCGCCTTCCGGCTGCTGTGGAAGGGCGTGCCCGTCGCCGCGTCGATCACCGACCAGCACTTCCGCGGCTACACCCGCCTGCCGGCGTTCGGCCGCATCAGGCAGGGCGGCGAGTGGGCGGCAGCGCTCGCGCTCGCCTCGGGCGAGCCGGTGTACGGCCTCGGCGAAAAGTTCGGTCCGCTCGACAAGCGCGGGCAGCTGATCCACTCGCAGGTCGAGGATGCACTCGGCGTCAATACCGGGCTGTCGTACAAGAACACGCCGTTCGCGTGGAGCCCCGGCACGGGCCGCGGTGCATGGGGCGTGTTCGTGCACACGCCGGGGCGGGTCGCGCACGGCGTCGGGCACCCCGACTGGTCGCACCGCAGCTACGCGCTCGTCGTCGACGACGAGGCGCTCGACCTGTTCCTGTTCGCCGCCGACACGCCGGCCCGGATCCTCGACGCCTACACCGACCTCACGGGCCGCGCCCCCGAGGTGCCGCGGTGGAGCCTCGGCCTGTGGGTGTCGCGCGCGTACTACAAGACCCCCGAGGAGGCGGTCGACGTCGCGGCGAAGCTCCGCGAGCGGCGCATTCCCTGCGACGTCATCACGCTCGACGGCCGGGCCGCGTGGAAGGTCGAGACGCGCTTCAACTTCCGCTGGGATCCGGACCGCTTCGCCGACCCGCGCGCGTCGCTCGCGGCGATCAGGCGGCACCACCTGCGCGTGTGCGTCTGGGAGTATCCCTACGTCTCGATCCACGACCCGCTGTTCCAGGAGCTGTTCGCGAAGGACTTCCTGCTCAAGAACGAGTACGGCGACCCCTACGTGTTCTCGTGGGACACCGATCCGGCGACGAGCCCTTTCGGCAAGGTGCTGACGCCGCTCCCGGAGAGCGGCATCCTCGATTTCACCAACCCCGCGGCCTACGCATGGTGGCGCGACGCGCACGCCGGGCTGTTCGAGGACGGCGTCGACGTGATCAAGAGCGACTTCGGCGAGCAGATCCCCGCCGACGCCGTCGCGTTCAACGGCGACCGCGGCCGCCGCCTGCACAACGTCTATCCGCTGCTCTACAACCGCTGCGTCTGGGAAGCCACGCGCAAGTTCGCTCCGAAGGAGAATGGCGCGCCGCTGGTGTGGAGCCGCGCCGCGTGGTCGTCGCAGCAGCGCTACCCGATGGGCTGGGGCGGAGACCCGCAGAGCGACTGGGAGGGGCTCGCCGCCTCGATACGCGGCGGATTGTCGTGGGGCATGTCGGGCAATCCCTTCCACAGCTCCGACATCGGCGGCTTCTACGGCGCCGACCAGCCGCCGGCCGAGCTGTTCGTGCGCTGGCTGCAGGCGACGGTGTTCTGCTCGCACATCCGCTTGCACGGCATCGGCGAGCGCGAGCCGTGGGCGTTCGGGGACGAGGCCGAGGCGATCGCCCGCAAGTGGCTCGCGTTCCGCTACCGCCTGATCCCGTACCTCGAGACCGTGATCCGCGCGGCGACGCAAACGGGCCTGCCGGTGATGCGCGCGATGCCGCTCGCGTTCCCGCGCAACGCGCTCACGCGGTCGTACGAGACGCAGTTCATGTGCGGCGAGGCGCTGCTTGTCGCACCCATCGTGCAGGCGGGCGGCGAGGTGGAGATCGCGCTGCCGCCGGGCGGGTGGTACGACCTCAACTCGCGCCGCCGTTTCGGCGGCCGTCAGGTGTTGCGCTACCGGGCGCCGCTCGACCAGTTCCCCGTGTTCGGGCGCGAGGGCTACGCGCTGCCGCTCGGACGCGCGGTGCAGCATACCGGCGAGATCGACGGCGAGCGTCCGCTCGAGCAGCTCTGGGTGTTCGGCAAGCCCTCGGCACCGCTCGACCTGCCGCAGGTGCGGCTGGCGATCGGCGAAGGCGGCGAGCCGGCGCTCGCGGTGAGCCACGGCGTACAGGTGCAGTTCTTCGGCGATGCGCTGCCGGTGGGGACGCTGTGAACGCGCCCGCGCCGCGCCGTCCCACGATTGCGGTCACCTCGGGCGAGCCCGCCGGCATCGGCCCCGAGCTCTGTGCGATGCTCGCCGCGCGGCATGCCCGCGAGCCCTTTCCGGCGCGGATTGTCGTACTGGGCGACAGGGCACTCCTGCGCGAGCGCGGCGAGCGCATCGGCCTGTCGCCACGCTACGTCGAATACGACCCCGCCTCGTTCGCGCCGCACGACGCCGTCGAGGTGTGGCACATGCCGGTCGCGATGCCCGCGACGCCTGGTCGCCCCGACCCCACCAATGCCGCCGCCGTGCTGGAGATGCTGCGTCACGCGACCGACGCCTGCGCGACCGGCGCTTTCGACGCGATGGTCACCGCGCCGGTGCAGAAGAGCGTGATCCAGGACGCAGGCATCCCCTTCACCGGCCACACCGAGTTCCTCGCCGAGCGCACGCAGACGCCGCGCGTGGTGATGATGCTGGTCGGCGGCGACGCGGACGCGCCGCTGCGCGTCGCGCTCGTCACCACGCACCTGGCACTCGCCGACGTGCCTGCCGCGATCTCGCGGCAGGCGGTCGAGGACACGATCGCCATCGTCGGACAGGAATTGCGCGTCCGCTTCGGCATCGCCGAGGCGCGCATCGCCGTGTGCGGCCTCAATCCCCACGCCGGCGAGGGCGGCCACCTCGGGCGCGAGGAAATCGACGTCATCGCGCCCGCGATCGCGGCGTGCGCGGCGCAGGGCATCGACGCGCGCGGCCCGTTCCCCGCCGACACGGTCTTCGTGCCGCAATTCGCCCGCGGCTTCGATGCGATCGTCGCCATGTACCACGACCAGGGCCTGCCGGTGCTGAAGGCGGCGAGCTTCGGCGGCGGCGTCAACGTCTCGCTCGGCCTGCCGTTCGTGCGCACCTCGGTGGACCACGGCACGGCGCTCGACCTCGCGCGCGACGATGCACGGGCGAAGACGGCCGATGTCGGCAGCCTCGTCGCAGCACTCGAACTCGCGATCGCGCTGTCGAAGCCCGAGGCAGACCGGCCGCCGCCGGTGCGGCGCTGAAGCGCCGTCAGGGCGACCGCCGATCCGCCGCGTAGAATCCGACGCTTCCATCGACTGTCGATCGGTTCGTCCATGCCCCGCCAGAGTTCCCGTCGGTCACAGTCCCTTGCCAAGCATTCGCTCGACCTGTCGATCGCCGCGCCGCAGGTGATCGCGCACCGCTTTGCACGCATGGCACAGGCCGGCGCGACGCCCACGGCACGCGACCTGGCCGAGTTCCACCGCATGGGCGCGGAGAAGGTCACTGCGTTTGGTGCGGCGTGGCACGCCATGGGGCTCGCCGCGGTGCGGGCGCAACAGTCGTATCTGCAGACGCTGACCCGCTCGATGCTGACGCCGTGGTGGATCGCACCGCCCGACCTCGGTGCCCTCGCCCGGCGCGCGAACGCGGTCGCCGTGGACGTGCTCGCCGCCGGCATCGCACCGATCCGACACAAGGCGGTCGGCAACGCACGCCGGCTCGCCCGACGGCGCCGCCGCTAGCGCGGTCGGGACGGCGCGGTAGCGCGCGGTTGCGCCGCACCGCCCGCCGCCGCGGTTCGGGCACAATCGCATCCTGATCCAGATCGCCTTGCCCTGTGCAAGAGGAAGTACGTCGATGTCCGCCCCTACGAGGCTCTACGCCGCCGCGCTGGCCCTGCTCGTGCTCTCGGCCTGCGGCGCGAGCCTTCCCTTCGTGACCTCCACCGACAGCGAGCCGGTGCTGAAGGGCACCGTCAGCTATCGCGAACGCATGGCGCTACCGCCCGACTCGATGCTCGTCGTCTCGCTCACGGACACGTCGCCGGTGATCGTGACCACGCGGATCGTCGCGGAGGCGGTGCTCCGCGTCGACGGGAAAAAGCCGCCCATCCCCTTCGAACTCGCCTACGATCGCGCGCGCATCGCCTCCGACCGCTCCTACGGCGTGCGGGCGGCGATCCGCAGCGGAGACCGGATCCTGTTCGAGACCGCGGACGCCTATCCCGTGATCACCCGCGGCAACCCGAAACGGGTCGAACTCCAGCTCGTGCGCGGCGCCGCCGACGCCGCCCTGGCCGTGCCGACGC
>CAYQAF010000214.1:0-4685 GCA_964415375.1 uncultured Alcaligenaceae bacterium | reverse complement strand
GGCTTGTCGCGCTGATCCTGGTCGGCGCGGTCGGCCTTGCCGTGAGCCTCACCTTCGCGCTGTTTTCGGCTCCCGATCTCGCGCTCACGCAACTACTGGTCGAAATGGTCACGGTCATCCTGATGATGCTCGTGCTCAACTACCTTCCGGCACAGTCGCCGCCGGAGCCGCGGCGCTGGCGCAAGCTCGGCGACGGACTGCTCGCGCTCGTCGCCGGCGGCGGCACGGCCGCGATCGCCTACGCTGTTCTCACGCGTCCCTTCCAGTCGATCTCCCCCTACTACCTGGAGAAGTCGTACACCGAGGGCGGCGGCACCAACGTGGTCAACGTGATCCTCGTCGACTTCCGCGGATTCGACACGATGCTCGAGATCACCGTGCTCGGCATCGCCGGACTGATCGTGCACCTGCTGCTCGGGCAGTTCCGGGTTCCGGCGTCGTTCGCGCTGGCGCGACGCGACACCGCATTCAACCCGCTGATCCTGCGCTCGTCCGCGCGGCTCATACTGCCGTTCGCCGCGCTGGTGTCCGTCTACCTGCTGCTGCGCGGCCACAACCTGCCCGGCGGGGGATTCATCGCCGGGCTGGTCCTCGCGACGGCGCTGATCCTCATCCGCATTGCGGGGGGGGCCGCGCTGCCGCGCCCCGGCAGCCTGCGCTATCCGGTGGTGATCGGCGCGGGCCTGCTCGTCGCGGCCGGGACCGGCCTCGCGGCTATGGCGCTGGGGTACCCGTTCCTGACCAGCACCTCGGGTCACCCGGTGCTGCCCGTGATCGGCGAGGTACCGCTCGCGAGCGCGGCGCTGTTCGACGTCGGCGTGTTCGTCACCGTGGTCGGGGCGACGCTACTCGCGCTCATCGTTCCTGCACTGCTCGGTGACGAGCGGCGCAGCGGAGGAGGCCGCCCGTGACCGCGCTGCTCCTCGCCACGGGCATCGGCGTGCTCGTCGGCGCCGGCGTGTGGCTCTCGCTGCGGGCCCGGACCTTCGACGTCGTGCTCGGACTGACGCTCCTCGCCTATGCGGTCAACCTGTTCATCTTCGCGATGGGCCGGGTCGTCGTTAACGCCGAGCCGGTGCTGCGCCCCGGCGTCGCGCCGACGCTCGCCAACTACACCGACCCGCTGCCGCAGGCACTCGTCCTCACCGCGATCGTGATCGGCTTCGCGATGACCGCGGTGTTGCTCGCGCTCGCCCTCAAGGGTCGCTTCGAACTCGACGACGACGCCTGCGACGCCGGCGTCGACGAGCCGGACGACGACGCCGCCGAGGAGGGTGGTCGATGACCGGCGGCGCGGCCTGGATCGTGGCACCCGTGCTGATCCCGCTGGTGGCGGGCGCCGTGCTGCTGGTCGTCGAGAAGGTGGCGCCGCGGGCGCAGTTTGCCGTCGCGCTCATGGCGACGCTGGCCGGCCTCGCGGTGGCGCTCAACCTCTTCGCGCACGCCGCAACCGGCTCGATCGACGCCTATCTCGTCGGTAACTGGCCCGCGCCCTACGGCATCGCGCTGGTCCTGGACAGGCTGTCGGCGCTGATGGTACTGCTGACGTTTCTGCTCGCGCTGCCCGGGCTGCTCTACGGCGAGCCGCGCTTCGCCGAACGGGCGCCCCATTTCCGGGCCTTCTTCCAGTTCGAGCTCGCCGGCCTGAGTGGAGCCTTTCTCACCGGCGATCTCTTCAATCTGTTCGTCTTCTTCGAGGTGCTGCTGATCGCTTCGTATGCCCTGTTGCTGCACGCGGCCGGGTCGCGCGCGCTGGCCACCGGCTTCCGCTACGTCGTCGTCAATCTGGTGGGCTCGTCGCTGTTCCTCGTCGCGGTGAGCCTCCTCTACGGCATCACGGGCACGCTGAACCTCGCCGACCTCGCGCTCAAGGTTGCCTCGGTACCGCCGGAGAGCCTCGGCCTTCTGCGCGCGGCGGGACTGATGCTGCTCGTGGTGTTCGCGATCAAGGCGGCGATCGTGCCGCTCGGATACTGGCTGCCCGGCGCGTATGCCGCGGCGCCGGCGCCGGCGACGGTGCTCTTCGCGTTGATGACCAAGGTCGGCATGTACGCGGTGCTGCGCGTCGGCAGCGTGGCGTTCGGTCCCGAAGGCGGTGCGCTCGCTGGCCTCGGGCAGGTGGCGCTCCTCGTTCTCGGCATCGTGACCATCGCCGTTGCGGCGATCGGCAGCTGGGCGGCGCGGCGGCTGGGGAGCCTCGCGGCCTTCCTGGTGATGCTCTCCGCGGGAACGCTGGTGGCGTCGGTGTCGACCGGCTCGGTCGCCACCGTGGCCGGTGCCATCTACTATGCCGCACACAGCACGTTCGCCGGCGCGCTCCTGTTCCTTCTCGCGGACGCGATCGGGCACCAGCGCGGCGAGGTCGCGGACGCGCTGGTCACGGGGCCGCCCATCCACCAGAAGGTGCTGCTGGGACTCCTGTTCGTCCTGGGTGCCGCGGCGACGGCGGGCCTGCCGCCGTTGTCCGGCTTCGTCGGCAAGTTCATGATCCTCGAGGGCGCCCTCGGATCCCCCGGCGTGCGCTGGCTTTGGGGCGCGATGCTGGCGGGTGGCCTCTTCGCCACAGTTGCGCTGGCGCGCGCGGGTTCGCGCATTTTCTGGAAGGTCGGGGTGACACCGGCCGCGGAGGCGCGCCTCGCGCCGCGCGAGCTCGCGGCGATCGCGATCCTCGCCGCCTGCTCGGTCGCGCTGACGCTGTTCGCCGCGCCCGCGCAACGCTATGCGGCCGCGACCGCGGCGCAGCTCGCCGCGCCACGCGACTACGTACGCGCCGTGCTCGACGCGCCTCCCGTGCCGTCGCCGGCGGGGCGCCACGGGGCAGAGGGGGCGCCACGATGAAGCTGCTGCCGTCGCCGAGCCAGTCGACGCTGCTGTTCGCGACCTGGCTGCTGCTCAATCAGTCGCTCGAGACGGGCCATCTGCTGTTGGCCGCGGTGCTTGCCGTCGCCTTGCCGATCGCTCTCGATCCGCTGGTTCGCGGTGGCCCGCGTCCGCGCCGGCCCTGGCGGATCGCCCGGCTCGCCGCGGTCGTCGTAGGAGACATCGTCGTGTCGAACGTCGAGGTTGCCCGGCGCATCCTCGGGCCGGAGTCGGCGCTGCGGCCCGGCTTCGTGGAGCTCCCGCTGGCACTCACCGACCCGTTCGCGATCGCGACGCTCGCCGGGATCATCACGATGACGCCGGGCACGCTGAGTTGCGCGGTCGCGCCGGACGCACGCACGCTGCTCGTCCACGCGCTGCATCTCGAGGATGCCGACGCGCTCGTCGCCGAGATCAAGTCGCGCTACGAAGCGCCCCTGATGGAGATCTTCGCATGACCGCCGCAGTGCTGCCCTTCGTCACGCTGGCCTTCGTCCTCGCCCTGCTGCTCGCCGCCTGGCGGCTGCTGCGCGGGCCGTCGACGCCGGACCGCATCCTCGCGCTCGACACGCTCTACGTGAATGCGGTCGCGCTCCTGATGCTGTTCGGCATCATGCTCGGCACGAGCCTCTACTTCGAGGCCGCGCTGGTGATCGCCCTGCTGGGCTTCGTCGGCACGGTCGCGCTCGCGCGCTTCGTGCTGCGTGGCGACATCATCGAGCCGCGATGAGCGCCGCAGGAACGTCTCTAGGCGCGAGTTGCGCCTCCTCCGGGGGCAGCAAAGCGGCTGACGCCGCAGGCGTAGGGGAACACCAATGAATCCGGCGCTTGCCGAACTGCCGCTGTGGGCGGACGCGCTGGTCGCGTCGCTGCTCGTGATCGCGGCCGCTTTCACCTTCATCGCGTCGGTCGGCCTCGTGAAGTTGTCCGACTTCTTCCGCCGGCTCCACGGGCCGACCAAGGCCGCGACGCTGGGCGTCGGCGGCGTCATGCTCGCGTCGGCGATCCACTTCGGCGTCCGCGACGGTGCCGTCTCCGTGCACGAGATCCTGATCAGCGTCTTCGTCTTCTTCACTGCGCCGGTTTCGGCGCACCTGCTCGCGAAGGCCGCGCTCCATCTCGCGCTGCGGGGGAGCGAGGGAGCGGCGTCGTCCCCGGTGGAACGCTAGTCGCCGTACTCCGCGAGGATCGCCTCGATGCGCGCGACGTCGCCGAGAAAGGCGTCGACGCAACGCGGGTCGAAGTGCCGGCTGCGCTGCGCCTTGAGGTACTCCAGTCCCTCGGCGAGCGGCCAGGCGTGCTTGTACGGGCGCTCGGAGACCAGCGCGTCGAACACGTCGGCGACCGCGACGATCCGCGCCACCAGCGGGATGTCTTCGGCGTGCAGGCCGTTGGGGTAGCCCGAGCCGTCGAACTTCTCGTGGTGGCCGAGCGCGATGATCGCCCCCATCGACAGGTACTTGGACGGGCTGCCCTTGAGGATGTCGTAGCCGATGCGCGGGTGGGTCTTCATCCGGTCCTCCTCGTCCCGCGTCAGCGGACCCTGCTTGAGGAGGATCGCGTCGGCGATCCCGATCTTGCCGATGTCGTGCATCGGCGCCGCGACCTCCAGCCCGTGCACCGTCTCGTGCCCGAGGCCGAGGTTCTGGCCGATCAGCGCCGAGTACTTGGCCATGCGCATCAGGTGGTTGCCGGTGGTCTTGTCGCGGTACTCGCCGGCCTTGGCGAGCTTCGACAGCGTCTCGAGCTCCCGCTCGTGGATCTCGGCGACCGACTTGTCGACCTGGTACTGAAGCACCCGCGCCTGGTCGGACAGCACGATCTTG
>CAYQAF010000213.1:0-4687 GCA_964415375.1 uncultured Alcaligenaceae bacterium | reverse complement strand
GTCGACGCGCCCCTTGAACGTGACCAGTTCGAACACCGCGACGCCGTCGGCCTGAACATACGGCCGCACGACCGGCGCATCCCACGCCAGTTTGGCCTGCCAATCGTCGCGCCGAAGCGCGCGGTCGCCGTCGATCAACGCGATGGCGACGTCGCGCCCCTCGCAGAGCAGCCGACGCCCCAGCGCGGGTGTGCCGTCGGACGACGACGGTACCGCCGCGCGCGTGAGGAACGCGAACGGCAGCGCGAGGCCCCAGTCGGGGAAGAACACGAACGGCCTCGGCGTCTGTGCCAGCAGGTCCGTCGCCAGCCGGTTGACCGCGTCCGAGTAGAGTCCGGTGCCGCGCGTGGCGACGAGCTTCGCCATTTCCTGCCGATGGCCCTCAACGTTGAGTGCGATGAGCAGCGCGAACGCGGCAAGCGCCGCGGCGCGGGCCGGTCGTTGGGCCGCGTCGGCCGGCGTTGTGACGCTCGCGACTCCGAGCGCCAGCCCGGCATAGCCCAACGGCAGCAGCGACACGAAGTGATGGGAGCCGAGCCGGCCGCCGAAGAACAGTGCGAACAGGCAGAACGTCGGCGCGAGCGCCAGGACCAGCCGCTGCAACGGCGTCGCCTTGCCCCGGCATTGCGCGACGGCGAGGAGCGCCAGTGGCGCGGCGAGCAACAGCAGCAGTCGCGCCGTCGTTCCCGGCAGGCGGTAGCCCGGCTCGCCGAATACGAGGGAATGGTGCCAGCCGTTGCCGAACACTCCGACGACCATCTCCCCGACACTTCGCACGCGCTCGGCAGGTGCCATCGGCGACGCGAAGATGCCGAGGGCCCGCTGCTGGTCCGCGAGATAGGCGAAGAGCGCGCCGAGCCCGCCTTCCTCGCGCGCGATCAGCGCGTAGCCGAGGATGTATCCCGTAACGCCGAGAAGCAGTCCGAGACTCCAGTGCGCGACATCGCGGGTGGCCTGCGCCGTGCCGGAACCTGCGCGCGACCACAGCCACGTGCCGATGGCGAACGCAGGCACGTAAAGGCCGTAGACGAAGTAACCCTGGACCGCGAGGCCCGCGAAGAAGCCGCTCGCGAGCATCGCGCGCCGGGCGGGTCGGGCGCGCGCCGCGCGTAGCAGGAACAGGAGCGAGAGCAGCAGCCACGCGACCGGCGACATCGTGATGTAGCTCTGCGTCCGGAACGCGAACAGGAACACCGGATCGACCGCGAGCGCGCCGGTGGCGAGCGTCGCGAGCCAGGGCCGCGCGCCGGCCGAGGCGAGGAGGGCGTAGAGCGCCGCGAGCACGCCGAGCCCGAACAGCGCGTGCACGATCCGCAGGCTCTCGACCGTCGTGCCGAGCAGCCAGAACAGCGGCAGGCCCAGCCAGAAGTGCTGCGTCCCGTGGTAGAGCGACACAAGAATCGGGAAGCGGGCGCCAAGCAGGTGGTTGCCTGGCAGCACCCACGCCGCCATCGGTTCCCGGTGCCAGGTGAGCACGCGCACGACGAGATAGTCCGGATTCACCGCGTCCATGTAGACGCCCGGCAGGCCGATCTCGCGCGCCGCGCAGCACGCCCATGCCAACGCGACGAGCGCGAAGCCCGCGATGTGCGCCCCGGGGCGTGCACGCGCCTCGGTCGTGGCATCCGCCGACGTCAATGGCCGATCCTGTCGACGCGGCAGAGCCGCATCGGGTCCCAGCCGATGTTGCTGCGAACCGGCGCGCAGGTGTCGTCGCGGCGTGCGAGCCCGTAGGCGGCGAGCGTGCGTTCCTTCGCCGCGTTCGCGGATGCGAGCTCGTAGATCGGGCCCGGATGGCCGGCGACGATCGCCGCCGCGCGCTGGCGGATGCCGCTTGCCTCCCCCGCGCGAACGATGTTGTTGTCGAGACCCACGTGGCGGGCATCGGCGGGAAGTCGCAGGAGCACGTGCGCCATCGGCGCGTCGTCGGTGAGCACGACGAGCGCCCCCGGCGCGACCGGGGGCAGCGCCACGTCGAGGAAGTCCTTCCCGTGCTTGACGCGCCCCAGGTTCGCCGGCTTGGTGGAAGCGACGACCAGGATCGCCACCGCGAGAAGCGCAGCGAGCCGCGCGCGGGGCGGAGCGACGACCATCACCAGCGCGACGATCAGGATTCCGCTGACGAGCTCGGCGGCGAGCAGGTAGCGGTAGATCGAGTACAGCTTCGCCCAGATGACGAACGCCACCACGAAGAACACACCTATGAAGCGCACCGCGTCTGCGGAGCGATCGTCGAGTGCCGGGTTCCACGAGCGGCGTCGCCGGCGGGCGAGTAGCGACGCCGCCAGTGCCGCGAGCGCGAGCGCCGCGACCATCGGAAAGCGTGCATCTCGATAGATCGACTCCGCGACGTACGCCTGCGGGGGGTGCCACAGCGCGAAGGGCAGCGAAATCCACTGCGCGGCGGTCCGTGGGCCGAAGCGAGCGTCGACGAACGACTCGGGCGGTAACAGCGGCGAGCGGAAGATGCCATTGAAGTAGGGGAACAGCGGACTGCCGGTATCGGCATAGAGGTGCGCCATCCAGGGACCCAGCGAGAGGGCGATCCCGGAGAGCACCGCGATGCCGAACACGAGGCTGTCGCGCACGCCGAGCCCCGGGCGACGCCGCACGAGGAGTGCCGCGGCGATCCCGACGGCGTACGTCGCCGCGGTGAGCTTGAGTCCGCAGGCCATTCCCGCGAGGAACCCCGCTGCCGCGAGCAGGGCGGGCCGGTCGCGGCCCGCGACGCGCTCGGCAACGACGAGCCACAGCGCGGCCATGAGAAGGGCAGCGATCTGCCACTCGTTGATCGTCGTGCCGAGCATCGAGCGGCCATTGGCACCGGTGAGGCCGATCGCTGTGGCGGCGACGACCGCGGCCGCGCCGACCGGCGGCGCGATGCGCGAGAACACGAGCCCCGCGAGTTTCACCAGGAAGAACGCCGCCATGCCCGCGGGGAGGCCCATGACGAAGGCGATCGCCCGCGGCGGCCAGTGCGCGGCGACCATCGCGTAGACGGGCACGTCGAGCAACGGGTTGTAGTAGCTCTGCAGCTGCGCCGGGGCGAGGTCGCGACCGAGGCGCCCGGTGGGCCACGCCCACGGGTTGTAAAGGTGGTAGTTGGCGAGATCCCAGTTCGCATCCTGGCGCAGCAGGGCCGCGCCGATGCCGCCGCCGACGAGGCAGGCGGCGAAGAGCCATGCGTCGCGGGCGCGCGCGGGGAGAGGCGACAGGAAGCGCGGCAGGGCGACGGCGGCCATGGCTGTGAAGACTATACAGATCTCGATGGGCCGAGGCGGACGGCGGATGCGCAAAGCTTGCGGCGCCGGCGGAATTCCGGTAGGGTCCGCACGATGATCAGCGCCTTCCCCGCCGCCGCCGACCGTGCCCGGACGAAGTCCGTGGGCGCGCTCGCGCTTCTTCGCGGCCTGCTGCTGCTGTGCCCCGCGCACAGCTAACCTCCCCCATCCCCAATTCGAGCAGCACCCACAACGTCGGTCGGAAGCGACCGGCGGTGATTTCGCACCCACGCCACGTCCGGAGTCCGCCATGAGCGAGCAGCGCACCGAGCCCGAGCAACAGCACCTCTTCATCTTCGACACCACGCTTCGCGACGGCGAGCAGAGCCCGGGCGCCTCGATGACGCGCGAGGAAAAGCTGCGCATCGCGCGCCAGCTCGAGCGGCTGCGCGTCGACGTGATCGAGGCGGGCTTCCCGGCCTCGTCCAACGGCGACTTCGAGGCGGTGCAGGAAATCGCGCGGACGATCAAGGACAGCACCGTGTGCGGCCTCGCGCGCGCGAACGAGAACGACATCGCGCGCTGCGGCGAGGCGATCAGGCCGGCCAAGTCCGGCCGCGTGCACACGTTCATCGCCTCCTCGCCGATCCACATGCAGATGAAGCTCCGCATGTCGCCCGACCAGGTGCTCGAGCAGGCGGTCAAGGCCATTGCCTGGGCGCGCCGCTACACGGACAACGTCGAGTTCTCGCCCGAGGACGCCGGGCGCTCCGAGCCCGACTTCCTCTG
Source organism: uncultured Alcaligenaceae bacterium (assembly GCA_964415375.1). Lineage (GTDB taxonomy): Bacteria > Pseudomonadota > Gammaproteobacteria > Burkholderiales > Casimicrobiaceae > VBCG01. The sequence continues at coordinate 677 of CAYQAF010000213.1, read as the reverse complement.
CCGGCTGCTGGAGGCGGTGATCCGCGCGGGCGCGACGACGGTCAACATCCCCGACACGGTCGGCTACACGACCCCCTGGCAGTTCGGCGAGCTGATCCGCAGCTTGCGCGAGCGCGTTCCGAACGCCGACAAGGCGGTCTGGTCGGTGCACTGCCACAACGACCTCGGCCTCGCGGTGGCCAACTCGCTCGCCGCGGTGATGAACGGCGCGCGGCAGGTCGAGTGCACCGTCAACGGCCTCGGCGAGCGCGCCGGCAACGCCTCGCTCGAAGAGATCGTGATGGCCGTGAAGACCCGCCAGGACGTCTTCCCCTGCACGACGCGCATCGACACGACGCAGATCGTGCCGGCTTCGAAGCTCGTCTCGTCGATCACGGGCTTCCCGGTGCAGCCGAACAAGGCGATCGTCGGCGCCAACGCGTTCGCGCACGAGTCGGGCATTCACCAGGACGGCGTCCTCAAGCACCGCGAGACCTACGAGATCATGCGCGCCGAGGACGTGGGCTGGAAGACCAACAAGCTCTCGCTCGGCAAGCTGTCGGGACGCAACGCATTCCGGACGCGGCTGGCCGAGCTTGGTGTCGAGCTCCCGTCGGAGGAGGCGCTGAACGCCGCGTTCGTCCGCTTCAAGGACCTCGCCGACAAGAAGGGCCAGGTGTTCGACGAGGACCTGCAGG
>CAYQAF010000212.1:0-4694 GCA_964415375.1 uncultured Alcaligenaceae bacterium | reverse complement strand
TCCGGTTCGCCTCGCGCGCCTTGGCCGAGGGCGTCTTGCCATGCTTCGGCCGCGGCACCTTCGCCGGCTCGGCGGCAGGCTCGGGCTGCGGGCGCCACAGCACGAACAGCTTGCCGATGTGCTGCACCGGCGCCGCGTCGAGCCCGTCGGCGATCTCGGCGAGCAGCAACTCGCGCTCGTCGCGGTCGTCGAGGAACACGCGCACCTTGATGAGCCCGTGCGCGTTGAGCGCGAGTTCGATCTCGGTCAGCACGGTGGGCGTGAGGCCGTGTTGGCCGATCGTGACGACGGGATGCAGGTGGTGCGCCTGCGCGCGCAGCGCGCGGCGTTCGTGCGGAGAGATTTCGAGCATGGTCGGCAGTTTACCGCCGCCGCCGTCCCTATAATCGCCCGATGGTGGCGGGGGCGCCGGAAGGGCGACGATACGTGGAGTGGCTGGTCGCGTTCGCGGCAATCCTCATCGGCCTGCCCGCCGCGGCGTGGTTCGGGCAGGAGAAGCTCATCTTCTTCCCGCAGCCCGGTTCCGGCACGTCGCACCTTCCCGCCGGCACCGAACGGCTGGAGGTGGCCGCGCGCGACGGCACGCGGCTCGCCGGCTTCCTCGTTCCGGGCGGCGCGCAGCCTGGGCCGGCTCTGCTCTACTTCGGCGGCAACGCCGAGGAGATCTCGTGGTCTGTCGCTGACCGTCGCTGGCCGCGGGGCTGGACGGTCGCCGGCGTCAACTACCGGGGCTATGGGACGAGCGAGGGCCGGCCCGGCGAGCGCGAGCTTCTGGACGACGGCCTCGCGGCGTTCGACGCCCTCGCGGCGCGGCGGGATGTCGACGCGCGCCGGATCGTCGTGGTGGGCAGGAGCCTCGGCACGGGCGTCGCGGTGCACGTCGCGGCGTCGCGCCCGGTGGCGGGAGCGATCCTGATCTCGCCGTTCGACAGCCTGGTGGAAGTCGGCCGCATGCACTACCCCTGGCTGCCCGTCGACTGGCTGCTCCGGCATCGGTTCGACAGCGCGGCGCTCGCCGCGTCGGTCGGGGTACCGATGCTCGCCATCGTCGGCGCGGCCGACGGGATCATTCCGCCGGCCCGGTCGCGGGCGCTGTACGACGCGTGGGCGGGACCCAGGACCTGGGTCGCGGTTCCCGGTGCCGACCACAACGACCTCGGCAGCACGCCGGCGTTCTGGGCGCCGATCGCCACGTTCCTCGAAGGGTTTCCGGCGCGACCGTGACCAGGCCGCTCAATCCAACCGGCAAGAAGCACCGCTTCGGCAAGGCGTGGATGCACGAGCACGTCACCGACCACTGGGTGCAGGAGGCGAAGCGCCGCGGCTACCGGTCGCGGGCGGCCTTCAAGCTGCTCGAGATCGGTACCAAGGACAAGCTGTTCCGGCCGGGGATTCGTGCGGTCGACCTCGGTGCCGCGCCGGGCAGCTGGAGCCAGGTGCTCGCCGAAAAGCTCGGGCCAAGGCCGGCGATTGTCGCGATCGACCTGCTGCCGATGGACCCAGTCCGGGGCGTGACGGCGATCGTGGGGGACTTTTCCACCGACGAGGGCCTGGCGGCGGTCGAAGCAGCCCTCGGCGGGGCCCCCGTGGACCTTGTCGTCTCGGACATGGCCCCCAATCTGTCGGGAATCGATTCCGTGGACCAGGCCCGCAGCATGCACCTCGGCGAACTCGCGCTCGACTTTGTCGAACGAAGACTGCAACCCGGCGGCGACTTCGCCGTCAAACTGTTCCAAGGCGAGGGATTCGACGCCTTCCAGCGGCAGGTGGCGACGCGTTTCGACAAGGCCTACGTGCGCAAACCCGAGGCTTCGCGCGACCGCAGCCGCGAGGTGTTCGTCGTGGGCAAGGGTTTTCGCGGGCGTGGGACGACGGTGTGAGCGCGGCGCGGCGGACGCAACGGGCTGGAACGGCGGTTGCATGAAATGCCCCGGCGAGACGGCCGTCTCGCTAGAATGATCATTTTTGCCCGGATTTCCGGGCGAACGAGGCGCCCGTGCCGGACGGGCGCGACCGCGACAGGCGCGGGGTGGTGGCCGGCACGAAGGAGTGAATGTTGAACAACCTGCTCAAGAACATCGGTATCTGGCTCGTCATCGGCCTGGTGGTGCTGACCGTCGTCAAGCAGTTCGACTCGCGCCAGACGGTCCGTGACACGGTGCCGTACTCGGAGTTCATGGACAAGGCGCGCGCGGGCACGGTCGAGTCGGCGTCGGTCGAGGGCCGCAAGATCATCTGGGGCGCCACCGGCGGTGACCGCAAGAAGTACGTCACCTACAGTCCGGGCGACATCTGGATGGTCGGCGACCTCGTCAAGTACGGCGTCAAGGTCGAGGCCAAGCCCGAGGAGGAGCAGAGCTTCCTCGCGCAGATCTTCATCTCCTGGTTCCCGATGCTGCTCCTGATCGGCGTGTGGATCTTCTTCATGCGCCAGATGCAGGGCGGGGGACGCGGCGGTGCGTTCTCGTTCGGCAAGAGCAAGGCGCGCATGCTCGACGAGTCGAACAACACGGTCACGTTCGCCGACGTCGCCGGCTGCGACGAGGCCAAGGAAGAGGTGGCGGAGCTGGTCGAGTTCCTGCGCGACCCCTCCAAGTTCCAGAAGCTGGGCGGCCGCATCCCGCGCGGCGTGCTGATGGTCGGCTCGCCGGGCACCGGCAAGACGCTGCTCGCCAAGGCGATCGCCGGCGAGGCCAAGGTGCCGTTCTTCTCGATCTCGGGCTCCGACTTCGTCGAGATGTTCGTCGGCGTCGGCGCCGCGCGTGTTCGCGACATGTTCGAGCAGGCGAAGAAGAACGCGCCCTGCATCGTGTTCATCGACGAGATCGACGCGGTCGGCCGCCAGCGTGGCGCGGGCCTCGGCGGCGGCAACGACGAGCGTGAGCAGACGCTGAACCAGCTGCTGGTCGAGATGGACGGCTTCGAGGGCAATGCGGGCGTGATCGTGATCGCCGCCACCAACCGTCCGGACGTGCTCGACCCGGCGCTGATGCGTCCGGGCCGCTTCGACCGCCAGGTGGTCGTGCCGCTGCCCGACATCCGCGGCCGCGAGCAGATCCTGATGGTGCACATGCGCAAGGTGCCGATCGCGCCCGACGTCAAGGCCGAGATCATCGCCCGCGGCACGCCTGGCTTCTCCGGCGCCGACCTCGCCAACCTCGTCAACGAGGCCGCGCTGTTCGCCGCGCGGGCGGCGAAGCGGCTGGTCGACATGGAGGACTTCGAGCGCGCCAAGGACAAGATCATCATGGGCGCCGAGCGGCGCTCGATCGTGATGCCGGAGGAGGAGCGCCGCAACACCGCGTACCACGAGTCGGGGCACGCGATCGTCGCGAAGCTCCAGCCCAAGACCGACCCGGTGCACAAGGTCACGATCATCCCGCGCGGGCGCGCGCTGGGCGTGACGATGCAGCTCCCCGAGACCGACCGCTACTCGATGGACAAGGAGCGGATGCTGTCGATGATCGCGGTGCTCTTCGGCGGCCGCATCGCCGAGGAGGTGTTCATGCACCAGATGACCACCGGCGCCTCCAACGACTTCGAGCGGGCGACGGCGCTCGCGCGCGACATGGTGATGCGCTACGGGATGAGCGACGCGATGGGCCCGATGGTCTACGCCGAGAACGAGGGTGAGGTGTTCCTCGGCCGGTCGATCACCCGCACGGTCAACATGTCCGAAGAGACGATGAAGCGCGTTGACGCCGAGGTGCGCAAGATCATCGACAGCCAGTACGCGGTGGCGCGCCGGATCCTCGAGGAGAATCGCGACAAGGTCGAGGCGATGGCGAAGGCGCTGCTCGACATGGAGACGATCGACGCCGATCAGATCGACGACATCATGGCCGGACGTCCGCCGCGACCGCCGAAGGCTTCGTCGTCGTCGTCCCCGCCTCCCGCGAGCGGTCCCGCCGCCGGCAGTGCCGGCGCCGAGCCGTCGGCCAACCCCGCGTAGGGTTAGCCGCCGCCGCGCACGAAGGGGCGTGCCTGCCGCACGCCCCTTCGCGTTTGTGGCGACATCGAGGAGGGACCGATGACGATGTTGCGCTGCGGCCCCCACGTGCTCGACCTGACGCGGCCCCGGGTGATGGGCATCCTCAACGTCACGCCGGATTCATTCTCCGACGGCGGTCGCTTCTTCGACCGCGAGCGCGCGCTCGACCACGCGCGCCGGATGCTGGCCGACGGCGCCGACCTGCTCGACGTCGGCGGCGAGTCGACGCGGCCCGGTGCCGCGCCGGTCGACGAGGCGGGCGAGCTCGCCCGCGTGATACCCGTGATCGACGAGCTCGCGCGCGAGGGCGCGCTGGTGTCGGTCGACACGATGAAGCCGGCGGTGATGCGCGCCGCGGTCGCCGCAGGTGCGGCGATGATCAACGACGTCAACGCGCTGCGGCTCCCGGGCGCGCTCGAAGCGGCGGCATCGACCGACGCGGCGGTGTGCCTGATGCACATGCAGGGCGAGCCGCGCACGATGCAGGAGGCGCCGCAGTACGACGACGTCGTGGTGCAGGTGCGCGACTTCCTCGTCGAGCGTGCGCAGGCGTGCGAAGCCGTGGGCATCGCGCGCAATCGCATCGTGCTCGACCCCGGCTTCGGCTTCGGCAAGACGCTTGCCCACAACCTGGCACTCGTGCGCGCGCTGCCGCTGCTCGTTGCGACCGGCTACCCGGTACTGGCCGGGCTGTCGCGCAAGT
>CAYQAF010000211.1:0-4701 GCA_964415375.1 uncultured Alcaligenaceae bacterium | reverse complement strand
CGTGGTCGAGTACTTCCACGCCGCGTTCGGGCACTACTTCATCACCAATATCGCCGGGGAGATCTCCGCGCTCGACAGCGGCAAGTTCGCCGGTTGGGCCCGCACCGGGCGGACGTTAAACGCGTACACGTCGACCAATGGCTACGTGACGGCGGTGTGCCGCTTCTTCACCGTCGCCTTCCCGCCGAAGAGCTCGCACTTCTACACGTCCAACTCCGCCGAGTGCAGTGGCCTCCAGGCGAGCAACAAGGACTGGACGTTCGAGGCCGAGGCCTTCTACGTGCAGCAGGCGAACACGGCGACGGGCGGCTGCCCCACCGGCTACCGGGCGGTCTATCGCCTCTACAACAATGGCCAGAGCGGCGCGCCGAACCACCGCTACACCACCGACCCGGCGGTGCGCATCGAAATGATGGGCAAGGGCTGGATCCCCGAGGGCTTCGGTCCCGAAGGCGTGGGGTTCTGCTCGCCGAACTAGCCGGACCCGTCGCGGATGCGACGGCGATGACGACTCACCTCTGACGTACCTTGCGCCCGCCGTGTCCTGGCGGGCGTTTTCTTTCGCGCCGGTAAGTAGGGTCAGACTCGACTTTCCCGAGGAAAGTCGAGTCTGACCCCACTTTCCTGTGACCCCACTTTCCTGTGACCCCACTTTCCTGTGACCCCACTTTCCTGACCCCACTTTCCGCTACTTTCCGAGCGTGCCGCGTACTTCGCCCGCCGCGTCGACGCCGAGCCACGGCAGGCCCTGGGACGCAAGGAAGTCCGGCGCGTCGTCCGCGAGCAGCATCGCGATTGTCGCGACGCTCCCCGCGACCACCGCGAGCGGCGCCACCACGCTGATCGACTGCCACGCCCGCACCGGCCAGCCGGTGCGCGGGTCGAGCAGGTGGCAGTAGCGGCAGCCGTCGACCTCGATGTACCGCTCGTAGTCGCCCGAGGTCGCCACCGCGCCGTCCGCGATCTCGACCGACGCGATGGCCGTGCCGGCTTCCATCGCACGCGGGTGTCGCACGCCGACACGCCAGGGTGTCCCGTCGGCCTGTCCGCCGAGCGCGCGCACGTCGCCGCCCAGGTTGACGAAGGCGTGGGTGACTCCGCGCTCCGCGAGGATCGCCGCGGCGCGATCCGCCGCGTACTCCTTGCCGATGCCGCCGAAGTCGATCTCCATGCCGGAACGCGGCAGCCGGACCGATCGCTCGTTCCACTCGACCTCCTGCCAGCCGACCAGCGCGCACAGTCCCGTGAGCGTGGCGCCGTCCGGAAGGCGCGGCGGCGAGCGACGGAAGTCCCACGCGCGGCGCAGCACGCCCGAGGTGACGTCGAAGCGGCCGCCGGAAAGGCGATGGCACTGGTCGGCGTAGGCAAGCAGCGCCGCGGTCTCCGCGTCGATCGCCACCGGCGCGCCGCCGGCGCCGCGGTTGACCGCGGCCGTCACGGAGTCGTCGCGATAGCGCGAGTACTTCGCCTCGATGCGGCGCACGTCCGCGATCGCCGCGGCGAGCGCTGCATCGGCAAGCGCGTCCGGGACGCCGTCCACGACGATGGCGTGGTCCGACGCCATCGCGCGGAAGCTCGCTCGCCGCCGCGGCATCGTCCCGACCGCGTCAGAACGTCTTGCCGACGCCGACCTGGATCCAGCGCGCGGAGAACGGCAGGATGTCGGGGCTGCCGTTGCCGCCCGCGCGCCAGTCGGACTTCTGGCGGTAGTACTCGACCTTGAGGTCCCCGCTCCAGCCGCCGCCGAAGTCCTTCGCGAGCAGGAGGCCGAGCGTGAACGCTCCGAACGCCGACAGGCGCGTGTCGGCGGTGTAGGGTTGCCCGAACACCAGGCCGGTCGGAAACGGCGGATCGAAGTAGAAGTAGGCGGCGCGCTGCGTGTAGTAGCGCAGGTTGGGCCGCACGCTGAAGGCGTGCGGCAGCGGCTGCACCCACGCCGCCTCGACCATGTGGGAGTTCGCGTCCCACGAGTCGTCGATGTACCGATAGGCGAGCTGCAGCGTGCCGTGGTGGTCAGGGAAGTGCCGGTTGAGCCGCGTGAGCCACGCGAGGACGCGGCGGTTGTCCGGGCGCGAGTCGAACGTCTTGTAGGGGTCGTCGAAGTACCCGTGGCCGCGCGTGTACGTGAGGTTCGACTGCACGATCGCGGTCTGCGACAGCGCCTGCGTGACGCCGACCAGGAAGTCGTTGACGTACTTGCGCTCGTGGTTGGCGGCGCCGTCCGGCGTGTCGATGCGGTCGGCCGCGCCCGCGTAGCTGAACGTGAACGTCGTGTTCTTGTCCGCGGTCCACACGCGCAGGTCGACGGAGCCGCCACGCGAGATGTAGTCGTTCTCGTGCGAGTAGGCGACGCCGGCACCCACCGAGAAGCCGTCGAAGTACCGGGTCAGCTTGACGTCGCCCGCGGCGCGGCGGTCGTGGATGCCCTCGCCGGACGCACCGGACAGCGTGTCGTGCCACATGGGCGAGGCCCCCGACATGCCGTCGTAGACCAGCGCGCCCTCGACCACCCAGGCCTCCGCGAACGGGCTCATTACGTAGAAGCCGGGGTTCTCGACACGCATGCGGCGCGCGCCTGGCTGCCAGTCGCGATAGTCGAGGTACTTGAACTGGATGAACCCGGCGTCGGGCATGGTCTGAGCCGCCGCGGTCGCCGGAACGATGCCCGGCAGCGCGAGTGCCGCCGCGAGGAGGGCACGCACCCGTGGCGCGGTCCGGTCAGTTGCAGCCACAGCCGCCGCCGCCGATGCCGTAGCCGCCCGCCGCACCCTCCTTGCTGTAGTAGATGTGCTGGGTATTGCGAACGTCGAGCTTGTCGGCGTCGAACTGCATCGCCGGCGTCGCGAGGTACTGCTTCTCCCAGGGCTGCGGCGGCGCGAACGACGCGCAGCCGGACAGGAGGACGAGCAGCGCGAGCGATACGGCGAGGCGCGTGCGTCGCATCGGGGCGCTCCGCATCACCGCGCGCCGACCGCCACGCGGATGCGCTCCTCGACCTCGGCCTTGCGGTCGTCGCGAAAGCCGCTCTCGACCATCAGCACCTTGCCCGTCGCATCGACGAGATAGGAGCTCGGCATGCCCTTGACCTGCCACGCGGCGGGGGTGGTCCCCGCCGGGTCGAACACGACGGTGAAATCGGCGGGCGTGGACTTGAGGAAGCGGTCGGCATCCTCGCGCTTGCGGTCCAGGTTGACCGCGACGATCGCGAGTCCCTTTGCGCCGTATTTCTGCGCCATCTCGTTCATCCACGGGAACGACCGCTTGCACGGCCCGCACCAGGATGCCCAGAAGTCGACGTAGACCACCTTGCCGCGCAGCGACTCGAGCGCGACGGTCTGTCCGGCGGCGTCCGGCAGCACGAGCGCGGGCGCCGGCGCACCCAGACTGGTCGCCTGCACCGACAGCGGCAGCGCGAGCGAGAGAGCGGCGAGAAAGTTTCGGCGTTTCATGACGTTGGCATTGTGCCTGCGACCGGGCGCCGGGTCGACGGGGGTGCCGACGAACGGCGCGCGCAAGGTCGCGGACGTTCGGCGGTGCGCGGCCGGATGTCGGGGCGAACAGCGTGAGCTCATGCGCGGTTCCACCGCGATCGCCGCGACCCGCCGCGAGCGGCCAATCAGTCGTTCAGCCTGTCGAGCAGCGCCACGACCTTGGCCGGGTCGTCGGTGCGCCGCATGCGGTCGACGATCGGCCGGATCGTCGCGACGTCGGTGGTGAGCACGCGCTGCTTCACCGCGAGAATGTGCGCCGGATGCATCGAGAATTCGGTGAGGCCCATGCCGAGCAGGAGCCGCGTCAGCCGCAAGTCGCCCGCCATCTCTCCGCACACCGCGATCGGCACGCGCGCCTTCGCCGCGCTCTGGATCGCCGTGCCGATCAGCCGCAGCACCGCCGGGTGCAGCGGGTCGTAGAGGTGCGACACCGCCTCGTCGGCGCGGTCGACCGCGAGCGTGTACTGGATGAGATCGTTGGTGCCGATCGACAGGAAGTCGAGACGCGTCAGGAACGCGCCGATCGCGAGCACCGCGGCCGGGATCTCGATCATGCCGCCGACCGGCACGTTCGGGTCGAACGGGATGCCCTGCTCGCGCAGCGACTCCTTGGCCTGCGCGATCATCGCCAGCGCCTGGTCGATCTCGCCGGCGGAGGCGAGCATCGGGATGAGGATGCGTACGTTGCCGTAGTGCGACGCCCGCAGGATCGCGCGCAGCTGCGTGAGGAACAGGCGCGGCTCGGCCAGGCAGAAGCGCACCGCGCGCAGGCCCAGCGCCGGATTCGGTGCGACGCGCACGAGCCCGCCGAGCCCCTCCTTGGTCTTGTCCGCCCCCAGGTCGAAGGTCCGGATCACCAACGGCCTGCCCTCGAGGCCGACGGCGACGCTCCGGTAGGCCTCGAACTGCTCGTCTTCGGAGGGGAGTCCGGGCCGGTTGAGGAACAGGAACTCGGAGCGGAACAGCCCCACGCCGCTCGCGCCCGCTTCCATCGCCTGCTCGAGGTCCTCGGGAAGCTCGATGTTGGCGTGGAGCTCGATGTGGCAGCCGTCGAGCGTGTCCGCCGGCTTCAGGCGCAGGCGCTTCAGCTTCTGGCGCTCGAGCTCGAGCTGGGTCTGCTTCAGCCGGTACTCGGCGAGCACCGCCCGGTCGGGATTGACGATGACGACGTTCGCGTCGCCATCGACGATCAGGATCTCGCCGTCGCGGA
>CAYQAF010000210.1:0-4723 GCA_964415375.1 uncultured Alcaligenaceae bacterium | reverse complement strand
ACGGATACGGGCGCTCCGATGGATTCATTTTTTCTTGAAACGGGGAGCGATCCGGCTGTATACTGACGTTGTTTCGAGTCTTACACAAGGAGTTCGCACCTTCGAAAACGTACTGTTATTGAATGCCTCTTTCGAGCCGCTCAAGGTCATAAACTGGAAGAAGGCTCTCAAGCTCGTTTTCCTCGGGAAAGTCGAAGTCGTCGAGGAGAGCGATTGCGCCGGCGCGGCCAGCGGCAGCAGGAGCATCAGGAGCGCGATGCAAAGGCGACTCGACGACAGTTGCGGCACGGGTACCTCCCGAACGGTGACTGTGGCCCGATCCCGGGCATTCAAAGCCGGTAGGCCCGCTTCGCCAGCCGATAGGCGAGCTCGGGCGCGAGCTCGAAGGCCTCGTCCTCACCCAGCCGGTGCTCGCGCACCAGCGTCGCGAGGAAGCGGCAGTCGATGCGCCGCGCAACGTCGTGGCGCGCCGGGATCGACAGGAACGCGCGCGTGTCGTCGTTGAATCCGACGGTGTTGTAGAAGCCCGCAGTCTCGGTCACCTGCTCGCGGAAGCGCAGCATCCCCTCGGGGCTGTCGTGGAACCACCACGAGGGGCCCAGCTTCAGGATCGGGTAGTGGCCCGCGAGCGGCGCAAGCTCGCGCGAATAGCTCGTCTCGTCGAGGGTGAACAGGATCACCGTCAGGTTGCGCTCGTTGCCGAGCTTGCCCAGCAGCGGGCGCAGCGCGTGCACGTAGTCCGTGGGCGTGGGGATGTCGGCGCCCTTGTCGCGGCCGTAGTCGCGGAACAGCTGCGGGTTGTGATTGCGGAAGCTGCCCGGGTGGATCTGCATCACCAAGCCGTCGTCGACGCTCATCGCCGCCATCTCGGTGAGGATCTGCGCACGGAACAGCTCGGCGTCCTCCGCGTCGATCGTGCCGGCGAGCGCCCGGTCGAGCAGGCGCTGGCACTCGGCCGGCGCGAGATCGGCGGTGCGCGCAGTCGGGTGCCCGTGGTCGGTCGAGGTCGCCCCCATCGACCTGAAGAACGCGCGGCGATTGCGATGCGCGGCGAGATAGCCCGCCCAGGTGGCCGTGTTTTCGCCGGTCAGCGCACCCAGGTGCGCGACGTTGTCGCGGAAGCCCTCGAACTCCGGGTCGACGACCGGGTCGGGCCGGTAGGCGGTGATCACCCTTCCCTTCCAGCCGCTGTCGCGGATCTTGCGATGGTGCGCGAGCGGATCGAGCGGCGACTCGGTCGTCGCGATCACCTCGATGTTGAAGCGCTCGAACAGCGCGCGGGGTCGGAACGCCGGTGTGGCGAGCGCGGCATTGATGCGGTCGAAGTAGCGGTCGGCGCTCTCCGCCCAAAGCCGCTCCTCCATGCCGAACACCGTGCGGAACGCGTGGTCGAGCCACATGCGCGTTGGCGTGCCGCGGAAGAGATGATAGTTCGACGCGAACAGCCGCCAGATCTTGCGGCTATCCTGCTCCACCGGCTTGCCGTCCCGGCGCGGGATGCCGAGGTCCTCCATCGGGATGCCCTGGCTGTAGAGCATCCGGAAGACGTAGTGGTCCGGCGTGATGAGGAGCCCCGCGGCGTCGGGGAACGCCGGGTCGTCCGCGTACCACTGCGGATCGGTGTGGCCGTGCGGCGAGACGATCGGCAGGTCCTGCACCGTCGCGTAGAGCGCGCGGGCGAGGTCGCGGACCGAGGGGTCGGCGGGGAACAGGCGGTCGGGATGGAGGTCGATGGGTTTCATCGTCGATCTCGAGAGTTCGGGATTCGTCCTGACCACGGGTGCGTCACGGCCGCGCGTTGCAGTCGCGCACGGTGCGCGCCGCGCCGTGGGCGTGCAGCGCCTCGAGCCAGGCCGTCACTGGCCGGGTGAAGCGCGGATCCTGCGGCAGGTCGTCGCCGAACACCGCGGTCACGCCCAGGAGCGCGCGGGCATGCGCGGCAGCGTCGCCGCGATGGGCATCGGCGATCGACGCGAACGTCGAGGCGAGCGGATCGGCGACGTCGATCGCGCGGCCCGACTCGTCGCGGCCGCCGACGTAGCGCATCCACGCGGCGACGGCCAGCGCGAGCCGCGTGATCGGCCGTCCCGCGGCCAGGCTATCGCGCACCGTGCCGAGCAGGCGCTGCGGCAGCTTCTGCGAGCCGTCCATCGCGATCTGCTTCGTGCGGTGCGGCAGCGCCGGGTTGACGAAGCGCTTCGCGAGCGTTTCGCGGTAAGCGGAGAGGTTGACACTCGCCGGAACGCGCAGCGTGGGCACCGCCTCGCCCATCAGCGCCCGCATGAAGGTCGCGAACGCCGGCTCGCTCGCCACCTGATAGATGAACTCGTGTCCCGCGAGGTAGCCCAGGTAGGCGAGCGCCGAGTGGCTGCCGTTGAGCAGCCGCAGCTTCATCGCCTCGAACGGCGCGACGTCGTCGACGAGCTCGGCGCCTGCCGCCTCCCACGGCGGACGGCCGGCGACGAACGCATCCTCGATCACCCACTGCCGGAACGGCTCGCAGACCACCGGCGCCGCGTCGATCAAGCCGAGTGCGGCATCGTTCTCGGCAATGTCGGCGTCGGTGGTCGCCGGCACGATGCGGTCGACCATCGTCGACGGGAACGTCACGTGCCGGTCGATCCAGTGCGCGAGCGCCTCGTCGCGGCGCCGGGCGAACTCGAGCACGAGGCCGCGCACGAGCTTGCCGTTGTGCGGCAGGTTGTCGCAACAGAGCACGGTGAACGGCGTGCCGTGCGAAAGGCGCCGCGCGTCCAGCGCGGCGGCGATCAGCCCGACCGCGCTGCGGGGATGCGCCGGGTCGGCGAGATCCGGGGCGATTTCCGGGTGAGCGGGATTCAACGCGCCGGTCGCCGGGTCGTGGCCGTAGCCCTTCTCCGTGATCGTCAGCGAGACGATCGCGGTCTCCCTCGCTGCGAGCCGCGCGTGAACCTCGTGCCGCTCCTCGCCGAGGAACCGGACTTCGACCAGGCTGCCGAGCACGCGCCGGCGCACGCCCTCGGGACTCTTCTCGATCAGCGTGTAGAGGCCGTCCTGCGGCGCCAGGCGGTCTCGAGCGCCCGGCGTCTTCAGGCTCACCGCGCAGATGCCCATGCCTGCGGCTGTAGGCCCGGCGTGCAGCAGCGCATCGTCGGTGTAGGCGACCTGGTGGGCGCGGTGGAACGCGCCGAGGCCGAGGTGAACGATGCCCACGGCGGCAGGCCGGCGATCGGGTCCCGCGACATTCGGCGGAAGGGCGGAGAGCGTGCTTGCGGAGAGGTGCATTGCGGTCGGCTAGCCCTGTAGGAAGTCCTGACGCTGCGGCGTGAACGTGTCGAGGAGCACGCCGGCCTTGCGGCAGACACACCCGTGCACGATGCCGGGGCGCTTGTAGAGCGTATCGCCGGCGCGCACGAGGCGGGTCTCGTCGCCGATCGTGAACTCGAACTCGCCGGAGAGCACGTTGGTCAGCTGCTCGTGCGGATGGCTGTGCAGCGGCCCGACGGCGCCCTCGTCGAAGTGCACCTCGACCTGCATCAGGCCACCCGCGTGCGCGAGGATGCGGCGGCGCACGCCGCCCCCGAGGTCCTCGAGCGGGCGGTCGTCATGGTTCACGAACATAGCGTGTCTCCGGTGGTTCGGAAGGGGCCGGGCCGGCTCCAGGTTCCCGGCGCAGGGTCAGTCCCCGTCCGCGACAAAATGACCCGACTTGCCGCCGCGTTTCTCGAGCAGCCGCACGGACTCGATCCGCATGCCCCGGTCGACGGCCTTGCACATGTCGTAGACGGTGAGAAGCCCGACTGCCGCCGCGGTGAGTGCCTCCATCTCGACGCCGGTGCGGGACAGCGTCTCCGCCGTCACCTCGATCGTCACCGCGTGAGCCGCCTGGTCCAGGGCGAAGTCGACCGCGACCCGGGTCAGCGGCAGCGGATGGCAAAGCGGGATCAGGTCGGCGGTGCGCTTGGACGCCTGGATCGCCGCGATGCGCGCGACCCCCAGCACGTCGCCCTTCTTCGCATCCCCGCGGGCGATCAATGCGAGCGTGTCCGGCTGCATCACGATGCGCCCACCCGCCCGGGCGACACGCCTCGTTACAACCTTGTCCCCCACGTCCACCATGTGCGCGGCGCCGGCCGCATCGAAGTGGGTAAAATGGTCGCCGGACGGTCGCCCCGCCGTTCGCGATGCCGTTTTCTTGGGGGTCCGGGCGGTTCGCGGCATTCGATGTCGGCCACGCGAGGCGCTTCCGCAGTGAACTTGCGCGGCCGGAAGGCAATCTTATCAGAGGCACCCACCACGCCGGGCCCGTCCAGGGTCCGAACCGACGTTGCAGACGCCTCGCCAACCTCCCCGCACCCCCCGCCGCCTCGTGACGGCGCTCGTCGCGCTCGCGCTCGCGTTTCCGCCTGCCGGAGCACTGCCGCCTGTCGGCGCCGCATACGCGCAGGCGCTGCCGGACCTCGGTGACATCTCGCAGGTCAAGCTGTCCCCCGCGCAGGAGCGCAAGCTCGGCGAGGCGATCGTGCGGGAGGCCCGCGCGCAGGGCGGCATTCTCAACGACCCCGAGGTCAACGACTACCTGAACGAACTCGGCAATCGGCTCGTGTCGGTGTCGCCGGACGCCAAGCAGGACTTTGATTTCTTCGCCGTCGGAGATGGATCGATCAACGCTTTCGCGCTGCCCGGCGGGTACATCGGCGTCAACACCGGCCTGATCCTGCTCGCGCAGACCGAGTCCGAGCTC
>CAYQAF010000209.1:0-4726 GCA_964415375.1 uncultured Alcaligenaceae bacterium | reverse complement strand
GCCTCGTGCTCTCCTACGAGGCGCTCGCGGAGTCGCTCACGCCGGACGAGCTGATCCGACGGATCGTCCGCAAGGTCCCCGCCCCCGAGAAGCCTCTCGACGTCCATGTCCGCGCCGCCGCCGCCGGCTGAAGCCGTCCTGCGCCGCCTCGAGTGGACGGTGCTGCGTCGCCTCGACGGGCTGATGCACGGCGACTACCGGACGCTGTTCCGGGGCTACGGGCTCGACCTCGCCGAACTGCGCGAGTACCACTATCACGACGACGTCCGGCACATCGACTGGAACGTCACCGCGCGCATGCGCGAGCCCTACGTGCGCACGTTCAACGAGGAGCGCGAGCTCACCGCGTGGTTCCTGCTCGACCTCTCGCCCTCGCTCGACTTCGGCTCCGCGGGCACCCAGAAGCGCGCCGTCTCGGCCGAGTTCGTGGCACTCCTCGCCCGGCTGTTCACGCGCCACGGCAATCGCGTCGGCGCGCTGCTCTACGGCGACGAGGTCGATGCCGTCATCCCGCCGCGCAGCGGCCGCCGCCACGTGCTGCACCTCTTGCACCGCGTGCTGGCCCGCGAGCCGCGCCAGCTGTCGCGCCCGACGGATCTCGAGGCGTTCCTGCGTGCCGCGGGCGACGTGATGAAGCGGCGCTCGCTGGTGTTCGTGGTTTCCGACTTCGTGAGCGCACCGGGCTGGGCCGCCGCACTCGGCCGGCTGTCGCGTCGTCACGAGGTCGTCGCGGTGCGCCTCTACGACCCGCTGGAAACGGAGCTGCCGGACCTCGGCCTCGTCGTGATGCAGGACGCCGAGTCCGGCGAACAGATTCTCGTCGACACCCACGACGCCGGCTTTCGCGCACGTTTCGCGGCGGCGGCGCAGCGACGCGAGGGCGAGGTGCGCAACGCGCTCGCGCACGCGCAGGTCGACGCGCTCGAGCTCTCGACCGACGACGACCTGGCCGACGCCGTATTCCGTTTCGCCGACCTGCGCAAGCGGCGCAGCCAGCTCGCCTCCGGCGGCGGCATGCCCGCACACCTGCGAGAGAACCGTGAAGTTCCTGTGGCCTGAAGCGCTGCTGCTGCTGCTCCTCGTGCCGCTGGTCGCGGTGCTCTACGTGTGGCTGCTCGCGCGCCGCAAGCGCGTCGCAGTGCGCTACGCGAACCTGCCGCTCGTCCGGGAGGCGATGGGCCGCGGTCCCGGCTGGCGGCGCCACGTACCACCGGTGCTGTTCCTGCTCGCGCTGACGTGCATGCTGCTGGCGGTCGCGCGCCCGACCGCAGTGGTGACGCTGCCCTCGCAGCACAAGACGGTCGTGCTGGCGATGGACGTGTCGGGCAGCATGCGCGCGACCGACGTGCAGCCAAACCGGCTCGTCGCCGCGCAGGACGCCGCGAAGGCCTTCATCGCCGACCAGCCGCCGTTCACGCGCATCGGCATCGTCTCGTTCGCGGGAACCGCGGCCCTCGTGCAGCCGCCCACGCAGAGCCGCGAGGACCTGATCGCGGCGATCGACCGCTTCCAGCTCCAGCGGGCGACTGCGATCGGCAGCGGCATCATCGTCTCGCTCGCCGCCATCTTTCCGGACGCCGGCATCGACATCTCGCAGTTCTCGCAAGGACGCGACAACCGCGGTGCCGCGCTCGACGGGCCGAAGAAGGGCGAGAACCAGAAGGCGCCGGTCAAGCCCGTGCCGCCCGGATCCTACCCATCGGCGGTCATCATCCTGCTGACCGACGGCCAGCGCACCACGGGTCCCGACCCGCTCGAGGCGGCCAAGCTGGCCGCCGACCGCGGCGTGCGTGTGTTCACCGTCGGCATCGGCACGAAGGAAGGCGAGGTGATCGGCTTCGAGGGATGGTCGATGCGCGTACGTCTCGACGAGGACACGCTGAAGCAGGTCGCCAACATCACGCAGGGCGAGTACTTCTACGCGGGGACCGCCGTCGATCTCAAGAAGGTCTACGAGAACCTGAACTCGCGTCTCGTGCTCGAGAAGAAGGAGACCGAGGTCTCGGCGCTCTTCGCCGGCGCCGGCGCGCTGCTCGCGCTCATCGCCGCGGCGCTGTCGGTGCTCTGGTTCCACCGCATCCTGTAGCAGGCCACGGCCCGACCTCCTGGAACGCGAGCAGCTGTTGCGCCACCGGCGCGAAGCTCCTGCGGTGCACGATGCAGGGGCCGAGGCGCGCCAGGGCGGCGAGATGCGCGGCCGTCGGGTAGCCCTTGTGCTGCGCGAAGCCGTACCCCGGGTGGAGCCCGTCGAGGTCGTCGAGCATCGCGTCGCGCGTCGTCTTCGCGATGATCGACGCGGCCGAGATCGCCACGACGTCCCGGTCGCCCTTGACAATCGCGCGCGCCGGACAGTCGAGCCGCGGCAGCACGTTGCCGTCGACGAGGGCCTCGCCCGGGACCACCGCCAGCGCCTGCACCGCTCGACGCATCGCGCGGAGCGTCGCCTGCAGGATGTTGATGGCATCGATCTCGGCGACGTCGGACACGCCGACCGCCCAGGCGAGCGAGCGCTCGCGGATCGCCGCCGCGAGCGCCGCGCGGCGCTGCGGCGAGAGCGCCTTGCTGTCGCGCAGGCCCGCGATCGGCCGGGAGGGGTCGAGGATCACCGCAGCAGCGACGACCGGCCCCGCGAGTGGGCCCCGTCCCGCCTCGTCGACGCCGGCGACCCAGGTGCTCATCCAGCGGTGCGCCCGCTCGCCCGCAGCTCGGCCTCGATCGCATCCGCGGCGAGCGCGCCGGTGTCGGCCGACAGCGCCGCAGCGAAGTCCGCGAACAGCGCTTCGAGGCGCCGGCGGGTCACGGTGTCGTCGAAGAGATTCTGCGCGGCCTGCGCGATGTTGGTCGGCGTCGCGTCGTCCTGGAGGAACTCCGGCACGACGAAGCGTCCCGCAAGCACGTTGGGCAGCCCCACCCAGGGCACCCGCAGCTTGCGCGCCACGATCCACGCGGTGAGACGCGCGACGCGATAGTAGATCACGTGCGGGCACCGCGCGAGCGCGGCTTCGAGCGTCGCCGTTCCCGATGCCACGATGCCGACGTCGGCAGCCTTGAGCGCGTCGCCGGCGTGTCCGTACAGCAGCGTGATCGGCAGGCCGTCGAATCCCAGCCGATGCCGCACCTCGTCGAAGTGCTCGCGCGTCGTCCTCGTCACCAGTGGTACGAGGAATCTGGCGTCGGGCCGCCCCTCGTGGATCAGTGCGGCGGCACGCAGCACGGTCTCCGCGTGCATCTCGATCTCCGACAGACGCGAACCCGGCAGCAGCGCGAACACCGGCGTCGCGTGACCGATGCGCAGGCGATCGCGCACCTCGCGCCGCGACGAGGCCGTGGCCGCGTCCGCGGCGAGCGGATGACCCACGTAGGTGACGGGGACGCCGGCCGACTCGTAGAGCGGCGGCTCGAACGGGAACAGCGCGAGCACGCGGTGCACTGCGCCGCCGATCGTCGCGATGCGTTCCGGGCGCCACGCCCACACCGACGGACTGACGAAGTGCACGGTGCGCATGCCCGTGCGCTTCAGCTTCGCCTCGAGCCCGAGGTTGAAGTCGGGCGCGTCGACGCCGACGAAGACCGCGGCGCGTTCGGCAACGAAGCGCGCGCGGAGCGCGCCGCGGATGCGGAACAGTTCCGGCAGGTGCGCGACGACCTCGGCGAAGCCGCGCACCGCGAGGCGTTCCATCGAGTACCAGGCCTCGCAGCCCTCGGCCTGCATCTTCGGACCGGCGATGCCCGCGAACCGCACCCGCGGATCGCGCGCCCGCACGGCACGGATCAGCGTCGCCCCGAGCGCGTCCCCGGAAGCCTCGCCCGCCACGATGCCGACGAGCGGCGCGCCGCTGGTCACCTGTTTGCCGGACATCGCGCCGATCAGCGGACGATGCCGCGCCCGGGCTCGGCGAGGAACTCGACCAGCAGACGCAATCCGGGCTCGGCCTCTGCGGCGGCCTCGATCTTCAAGCGGGCGTCGTCGAGTGCAAGCCCCTCGCGATAGAGCGCCTTGTAGGCGCGCCGCACCGCGAGGATGGCGGCGGGCGAGAAGCCGCGGCGCCGCAGGCCTTCGTTGTTCGTGCCCTTCGGCTGCGCCGGGTAGCCCTGCACGATCGTGAACGGGGGAACGTCCTGCAGGATCACGGCGAACGCACCCAGCATCGCGTGGGCGCCGACGCGGCAGAACTGGTGCACGCCCGAGAAGGCGCCCATCACCACGAAGTCCCCGATGCTGACGTGGCCCGCGATCTGCGCGTTGTTCGACCAGGTCGTCTCGTTGCCCACGACGCAGTCGTGCGCGACGTGGCAATAGGCGAGAAACCAGTTGCCGTTGCCGATCGTCGTCTCGCCCCGGTCCTGCGCCGTGCCGCCGTTGACCGTAACGTACTCGCGGAACACGTTGTCGTCGCCGATCACCGTGCGGGTCGGCTCGCCACCGTACTTCTTGTCCTGCGCGATCTCGCCGATCGAGGCGAACTGGAAAATCCGGTTGCGCGCGCCGAGCCGCGTGCGGGCGCCGACTACCACGTGCGGCCCGACGATGCTGCCGGCGCCGATCGCGACGTCGCGGCCGACGATCGAGTACGGGCCGACTTCGACGTCGTCCGCGAGCACGGCCGACGGATCGACGATGGCGGTCGGGTGGACGCGTGCCAAGGCGTCAGGCGGGGACGACGGACACGAGCAGCGTGGACTCGGCGGCGAGCTCGCCGTCGACGAACGCGCGCACCTCGAAGCG
>CAYQAF010000208.1:0-4754 GCA_964415375.1 uncultured Alcaligenaceae bacterium | reverse complement strand
TGCCGTGGCAGGCGGTCGTCGCCGAACTCTGGCAGCAGGCGCTCGACGCCGGCTTGCCACTTCCGCCGCTACGACTCGACGCGCGACAGACGGCGCACCTGTGGCAGCGCATCGTCGCGGCGGATCTCGACGACGCGCCGCTGCTCGATGCCGCGACCTCGGCCGCGCTCGCGGCGGAGGCGTGGGAGCGCGTCCACGCCTACGGTGAAGGGGGGGCGAGCTGGCGCGGTTTCGACGCGAACGGGCCGGAAGTCGCGGCTTTCGTCCGCTGGGCCGACGCGTTCGACCGCGAGACGCGGAAGCTCGGCGCCCTCGACCTCGCGCGCGCGCCGGATGCGATCGCCGGCGTGGCTGGCGGACTGCCGGGCGTCGCGAGCCTCGCCGTCGCCTCTATCGGATTCGTCGAGGAGTCGCCACAGCAGCAGCGGCTGCTCGCGGCCCTGGAACACGCCGGCGCGTCCGTCGAGCGGGTCGACGACAACCTGCCGTCGCGGAGTGCGAGCGGGAGACTGTATGCCGCCGCGTCGCCACGGGATGAGCTGGCACACGCTCTCGCGTGGGCGCGCGAAACGGCGCAGGCGGCCCCCGACGCGAACGTGGGCATCGTCATCCACGACCTCCACGAGCGGCGCGCGCTGGTGGCGGCGATGGCGGAAGACCTGTTGTGCCCGGGCCTGCAGTGGCCCGGCCGCGAGCGCGACCCGCGCCCGTACGACATCTCGTCCGGCGGCGCGCTTGCCGACGAGCCGCTCGTCGCCTGCGCCGTGGCGCTGATCTCCCTCTCCCAGCGCCCGATAGGAGCCGCCGAGGCGGCGACGCTGCTCCGTTCGCGCTATCTGCCCGGCGACTCGTCGCAGCGAGCCGCGCTGGAGCGAGTCTGGGCCGAGGAGGGCCAGCGGCGCTTCACGCTCGGCGCACTGGCGCTCGCGCTCGACCGCATCGGCGATGGGCTGGCGTCGCGCTTTCGCACCGCGTCGCGCGTCGGTGTTCCGGCGCGCGCGTCGCCACGCGAGTTCGCGGATGCGTGGCGCCGCTGGCTCGATGCCGCCGGCTGGTGCGACGGCATGGCGCTGGACGCGCCGGAGCACGCCGCTCGCGGAGCCTGGAACGAGCTCCTCGCCGGGTTCGTGCGCCTGACCGCGGTCGCGCCGCGGATGACACGCGACCAAGCGCTCTCGGCGCTGGTCGACGCAGCAGGCGCCCAGGTCTTCGAGCCGGAAGCGCCGCGCGCGCGCATCCGCATCCTCGGCGTGCTGGAGGCAGCGGGACTGTCGTTCGACGCCGTCTGGGTCGCGGGGCTGTCGGCCGAAGCGTGGCCGCGGGCGCCCGAGCCCAATCCGCTGCTGCCGATCGACTGGCAGCGCAGCCGCGACGTGCCGCGCGCGACCGCCGCGCGCGAGCTTGCGTATGCCCGGGCGCTGACCGTACGGCTCGATGCATCGGCGCCGACGGTCGTGTTCTCGTACCCGGCCACCTTGGACGACCACAAGAACCTGCCGTCGCCGCTGATCGCACACCTGTCCCCGGTCGCCGCGACGTGGTCGCGTCCGACGCCTGCGGCACGCGCGCTCTTCGCATCAGGACCTGCGCTCGAGCGTGTCGCGGACGAACGTGCACCCACGTGGATCGCGGGTACGCCGTTCCGCGGCGGCGCGGCGCTGATCGAGGCTCAGAGCGCGTGTCCGTTCCAGGCCGCCGCTCGCTTTCGCCTGCGCGCGGAAGGCTGGCCCGACGCCTTCGCGGGGCTGCAGCCGACCGAGCGGGGCAAGTTCGTGCACGCGGCATTTGCGGCGTTCTGGCGCGTTGTCCGCGACCAGCGCACGTTGCTGGACCTCGACGAGTCCCGCCTGACGGCGACGATCGCGCAGGCCGTCGTCGCCGGACGCGCCGCCGTCGACGCCCAGCTTTGGGATGCGCTACCGCCGGTGGTCGCGGCCGTGGAGTCCGGCCACGTCGAGCGGCTGATGAAGCAATGGATCGACACGGTCGAGCGCAACCGGCCGCCGTTTGCGGTCGCGGATGCCGAACGACGTGTCGCGCTCACGCTCGCAGGCCATGCGCTCGACCTGCGCATCGACCGCCTCGACGATCTCGGCGACGGGCGCACGGCGGTGATCGACTACAAGACCGGCATGTCGGTCGCGCCCGAGCGCTGGTTCGGCGAGCGGCCGCAAGGGCCCCAGCTCGGTCTCTATGCGATGGCGCTGGGCGCGGCAACCCGCGTCGCGGCGCTCGTTTACGCGCAATTGAAGCCCGGGCAGGTGAAGGCCGTGGGTCTCGTCGACGCGGAGGCAACGTGGCCGGGACTGCCCGCGCCAGCCGACCTCCGGCGGGTGAGCGTCGCCGACTGGAGCGATGCGCAGCGACAGCTGGCGGCGTCGATCGGAGCACTGGCGCAGGCCGCCCACGAGGGCGATGCGCGCATCGTCCCGCGCGAGCCGAAGGTGTGCCGCCTGTGCGCTTTGATGCCGCTGTGCCGCAAGGCCGCCGCGGACGACGCCGACGATGGTGGCGGCGACGACGGGGCCGACGAATGAGTATCAGGACGTACCTGCACGACGAGGGGCTGCTGCGCGAGGACGAGATCGCGCGGCGCGACGCGCTGGATACGACGCGCTCGTTCCTCGTGCAGGCGCCGGCGGGCTCGGGCAAGACGGAGCTCCTGATCCAGCGCCTGCTCGCGCTGCTCGCCCGCGTCGACGAGCCCGAGCGCATCCTCGCGCTCACGTTCACGCGCAAGGCTGCCGGCGAGATGCGCGAGCGGGTTGTCGAGGCGCTGTCCGCGGCCGCGCGCGAGGAACCCCTCGACCCGAACAAGCCGCACCTCGCGGTGACGCGCGAGCTCGCGTACGCCGTGCTCGCGCAGGACGCGCGCCGTGGCTGGGCGCTCGCCCTGCATCCCGCGCGTCTGCGCATCATGACGTTCGACGCGTTGACGACGTGGATCGTCCGCAACGCGCCGTTCGCCGCCGGGCTCGGGCCCGCACCGGGCTACGCCGAGGACGCGAACGGCCTGTACGCCGAGGCGGCCACCGCGGCAGTCGTCGACGCCGCGGCCGACGACGCGCATTGGCGTCGGTTGCTCGTCCACCTGCACAACGACGCCGACCAGGCCGCAAGGCTCATCGCAAGCCTGCTCGCGCGACGCGACCAGCTGCTGCGCGAGGTGGGCATGGCCGGTCCCGTCGCCGTGCGCGAAGCGCTGCTGACCGCGTTGCACGACGAGGTCGACTCGGCGCTCGGGGCGCTCGCGCGCGCATTTCCCCGCGACGTGGCCCCGGAGTTGGGACGTCTCGCACGTCTTGCCGCGGGCGAGCTGCCGCCGGACGACCCGCTCGCGCCGGGACTGCTGGCCTGCGCGGACTGCGGCGGCCTGCCGGCATTCACTGCGGACGGCCTGCCGTGGTGGCGCACGTTGTCCGCGTGGCTGCTGACCAACGGTGGCGAGGTGCGAAAGGCGCTGGACAGGCGCCAGGGATTCCCCGCCGCGGGCAGCGGCCCTGGCAAGGCCGAGCGCGTCGCCGCAAAGCAGGACATGGTTGCACTGCTCGATCGGCTCCGTGCGCTCCCGGGCCTCGCCGCGACGCTGCACGGTGTAGCGACGATGCCCGCACCGGCGGTGCCCGGTGCGCCGGCGTGGGAGGTGATCGAAGCGCTGCTCGACGTCGTGCCGCGTGCCGTGGCGCAGCTCGCGGTCGCGTTCGCGAGGGGCGGTGAGGTCGACTTCTCGCAAGCGAGTCTCGCCGCCCTCGATGCACTGGGCACGCCCGACGCGCCGACCGACCTCCTGCAGCGGCTCGACTACCGCCTGATGCACCTGCTGGTGGACGAGTTCCAGGACACATCCGCCACGCAGCTCGAGCTCCTGCGGCGCCTCACCTCGGGGTGGACCCCCGGCGAGGACGACAGGACGCTGTTCGCCGTCGGCGACCCGATGCAGTCGATCTACCGGTTCCGCGAGGCCGAGGTGCGCCTGTTCGTCGAAGCGCAACTTGCCGCTGCGGTCGCCGGCATTCCGGTGACCTGTCTCACCTTGCGGCGCAACTTCCGCTCGCGGCGCGCGATCGTCGAGTGGGTGAACCGCGTCTTCCCGAGCGTGCTCGGCGAGGTGAGCGACCCCGTACGTGGCGCCGTCGCCTTTGCACCGGCGACCGCGGTCAAGGATGCCCTGGACGGCACCGGCGTGACCTTCGAGCTCCACGCGAACGACCGCGACGAGGCACAGGCGGTGGTGGCGCGCGTGCGCGAGGCGATCGACGCGCAGGCCGAAGACGTCGCGATCCTGGTGCGGGCGCGCTCGCACCTCGAGGCGATCCTGCCGGCATTGCGCGATGCGGACATCGGGTTCACCGCGGTCGAGCTCGACAAGCTCGGCCAGCGGCAGGCGGTGCATGACCTGCTGTCCCTCACGCACGCGCTGCTCCAGCCCGGCGACCGTCTCGCCTGGCTCGCCGTGCTGCGCGCGCCATGGTGCGGACTCGCGCTCGCCGACCTCGTCTCGCTCTGCGATGCCGCGGCAGCGCGACCGCTGCCTGCGGTACTCGCCGAGGCTTCCGCCGTCGCAGCGCTCTCCGACGACGGCAGGCAACGCCTTGCGCGGGTTTGGCCGATCCTCGCCGCGGCGCGGGCGGCGCACGGTCGTGCGACGGTCGCGGCGCGGGTGCGTGGCGCATGGCTCGCGCTCGGCGGACCCGCGTGCCTCGCCGACGCACTCGACCTCGACACAGCCGAGCGCTTCTTCGACGTTCTCGCGG
>CAYQAF010000207.1:0-4775 GCA_964415375.1 uncultured Alcaligenaceae bacterium | reverse complement strand
CGCGCGAACACGCCCTGGCGGCCGAGGCCGTAGTAGCCGTTCAGGTTGACCAGCACGTCGATCTCCCGTGCGCGCACTTCGGCGGCAGCGGCCGCGTCGTCCAGCGCAGCGATCGGCACGACGTCGTCGAAGGCGGCGACGATGCGCCGGCGCAGCTCGCTGCCGTCGTCGTGGCCGTTGTCGAAGGCGACGAGCTCGAAGCGCTCCCGGTCGTGGGCGTCCCAGACGCCGGCCATCAGCAGCGACGTGGCGTGTGCGCGGAACTCGCCGCACACGTAGCCGACGCGAATCTTGCCGTGGCGATAGCGCACGCCGTCGCACAGGGGCTTGCGGTGCGCCGGAAAGCGGGCCGCCGCGTAGGTTGCCGCGCAACGGGCGAGTTCCGCGGGGTCGTCGCAGATCCCCTGGAAGGCGAACGGCTCGACCGCGCGACGCCCTGCGCGGACGCCGTCGCGAACCCGCTCGAGCAGCGGTCCGACGCCCTCCCAGTCGCAGCAGAGCATTCTCGCGTGCAGCTGCTGGCCCGCCGCGAACGGGTAATCCGGTGCAAGTTCGACGACACGTGCGAACGACGACGCAGCCTCGTCGTGGCGCTTCAGGTCGAGCAATGCGGCGCCGCGATTGAACCAGCCCTCCGCGTAGTCGCTGTGCGCCGCGACCGCACGGTCGAAGTTCGCGAGCGCTTCGCGCGCCTGGCCGAGATCGCCCTGCGCGATGCCGAGATTGTTGAGAATGCCGGCGTCGCCCGGCCGCAGCCCGATCGCCCGCTCGAGATGGGCGAGCGCCTCGGCCGGACGATGCTGTGCGAGCAGGACACTGCCGCAGTTGTTGAGCGCGTCGACGTGGCCGGGGCGCGCGGCGAGCACGCGCGCGTACTCCGCGAGCGCCTCGTCGGCTCGGTCGAGCGCGACCAGTGCGTTGCCGTGCCCGAAGCGGGCGTCGGCGTCGTGGGGATCGAGCGCGAGCGCCTGCTCGAAGCCCGCGAGCGCGTCATTGCCACGCCCGACTTCGAGCAGCGTGTCGGCACGACTGCGGATCGCACCCGCGTGATGCGGGTTGATGGCGATGACGCGGTCGTAGCACGCGATCGCCTCCCCGCGCCGTCCGAGGTCGCGCAGCACGTTGCCGCGGTTGTGCTGCGCCTGAAGGTGGTCGGGGACGAGCGCGAGCGCGCGTTCAGTGCTCGCGAGCGCTTCGTGGAGCCGGCCGAGCTTGCGCAGCGCCAGTGCGAGATTGGTGTGGGCGGACGGGTCGCGGGGGTTTTGCGCGATCGCGCGTGCGATCAGGTTGGCCGCGGCCGCGTGCTGGCCCTTCTGGTGCAGTACGACGCCGAGCAGGTGCATCGCGTCGAAGTGCGCCGGGTGACGATCGAGCGCGGATCGGTAGAGCCGCTCCGCGGCGTCGAGCGCGCCCTGCCGGTGCCGCTCCACGGCTTCCGCCACGATCGCCGCGACGCCGGTTCCGGTCGAATGCGACGAGACCATGGCCCGTTCCGCTATCGCCCGAGCTCGTCGCGCAGGAACGCGTCGACGCGCCGGTTCGCGTCCACGCGCGCGGCAGGATCCGGCCCCACGCGCACGCCTTTGCCCGGCGCGGCGCCAGGTTGCGCGGCGAGCCACCGCAGCGCGCCCAAGGCATCGCCGCGACGGCCTGCGGCAGTGAGCGTGCGCTCACTGACCTTGGTCGTGCAGAGCTCGTTCATTCCGCGCGAGCCGAGGCTGTCGGGAAACAGCACGGCGTAGCCCGCGGCCAGCATCGCCTCCGCTCGCGCCCGGTGCCGCCCGGGGAGTTCGGCTTGCGTGTCGCGTGACGTGCCGAACAGGCCACTGCAACCGTGTAGCGCGATCACGGCGGGACGACCACCGTCGGGCACCGCGCCGGCAGGACGGTAGTACAGGGCTTCGACCTCGACCCCGTTGCCGCCCGCAGCGTCGAGCGACGCGAAGCGCACGCGCTCGTGCGCCGGCAGCGCCGCACAGGCCGAGGACATGAGTCCGAACGCAAGTAGTGCCGTCGCATGCCGCATCAGCGCGATGTTGCCGCAAACAGCCCGACCCCTTGCTGCATCCATGCAACAGCGGCGGCGAGGATGTCCGGACGGTTGACCGCGATCAACGGTGCGCCATTCCCACGTAATTAGCATGGATTCGTCATCCGGCCACTCCGGCCGGCCCGAAGCGCCCGATCCAACCCCGACGGAGATTCGCATGACGTTGCCTTCCCTTCGCCCCGTAGCCGCGGCCCTGGCGGCTGCCGCGCTGTCGCTGCCGCTCGTTGCCGGCGCGCAGACACCTCCCCCGGCGCCGACGGCCACGGTGTACCCCGCGTGGCAGAGCCCGCCCAACTGGACGGCCAACTGGATGGTCGGCCTGCGCGGCATCGGCATCTATCCGAACGACGACTCGTCGATTCCCGGCGTCTCGGTCGACAGCGCGTGGACCGTGGAGCTCGACTTCACGTACTTCTTCAACCCGAACCTCGCGGTCGAGCTGATCGCCGCGACGGCCAAGCACCAGCTCAACCTCAACGGTACCGAGATCGGCAAGGTGGGTGTGCTGCCGCCGACGCTGACCCTGCAGTACCACTTCACGCAGTTCGGCGCGTTCAAGCCCTATGTCGGCGCGGGGGTCAACTACACGTTCTTCTACGACCGCGACCTCGCCAATGACGCGCTCGAGATCGGCAGCAGCAGCTTCGGCGCGGCGCTGCAGGGCGGCATCGACTACATGCTCGACCGCCACTGGTCGCTCAACCTCGACGTCAAGTACATCTGGATCGACACCGACGTCGAGGCGAAGGCGACCGGCGGCAAGGTCGGCAGTGTCGACATCGACCCGTGGGTCTTCGGCATCGGCGTGCGTTACCGGTTCTGACCCGCAGGCGGGCGGTGCAAAGGCGCGCAGGACTTGCGCGCCTCGAGTCAACGGCCCGGCGCCATGCCGGGCCATTGACATCGGAGTTGCCGGCTTCGCCTCATCCGATGCGCCCGGTATCCGGTCCGGCGGATGGCGATGGGCCCGCGATCAGTCTGCGCACCTCGGCAAGCATCGCAGCGACCGCCGCTTCCGCACACGGTGTCAGCCGGTAGCTTGCATAGTCGAACGACTGCCCGGCGACGGACACCAGCCAGGCCTGCGGCGCGCGGCCGTACAGCGTCTCGCACCACGCGAGGAGCTCACGCGGATCGTGGAAGTGAGCCATTGTCGACACCGCGCGCGCGTCCGGCGCGAGGCCGCGCACACGCACCTCCCCCGGCTGCCCCTCGACCGTCGCGTCGAGGAAGACCACCCGGTCGACGGCCGCGAGGTCCTCCGCCAGCTCCGCGGTGAGCACGTGCCGCGACACGATCCGCACCCCGTCCGGCACGGGCCCGGTGGCCAGTCGCTCGGCGGCCAGCGGACCGATCGCGTCGTCACCCCGGATCGGGCTGCCGTAGCCGATCACCAGCGTGCGCGACGCCGGCGCCGCGCCCGACGGTCCGGGCACCTGCCGCTGCGTCGGTGCCGCTCGCGCGTGCGGACGCATCAGCGTCGCTCGAGCCGGTCCACGACGCGGCCGCGCGCATCGGCAAGCTCGACCACCAGCGGCATCTCGCCGAAGGCGTGCGACGCGCACGACAGGCACGGGTCGTAGCAGCGGATCACGGCCTCGACGCGGTTCAGCATGCCCTCCTGCATCCGGTTGCCGTCGACGTAGGTCTCCGCCACCTGGAGGATCGACTGGTTCATCGCCAGGTTGTTGTGCCCCGTGGCGATGATCAGGTTGACCCAGGTGATGAGCCCGTTGTCGTCGATGCGATAGTGGTGCATCAGCGTGCCGCGCGGCGCCTCGGACACCCCGATGCCCTCGTCGCGGTTGCTGCGCGCGCGGGCGCGCACGCGCGTGTCGAGGATGTCGGGCGACTTCAGCAGCCGCTCCATCATCTCGAGCGCGTAGATGATCTCCACCAGGCGCGCGTAGTGGTAGTGGAACGTGCTCGCCACCGGCCCCTGCTCCTGCAGCATGCGGAACTCGGCGAGCGCGACGTCGGCGTAGGGGGTGCCGCAGGCGTCGGCGTTGTTGAGGCGCGCGAGCGGCCCGACGCGGTAGATCCCCGCCGGGTAGCCCAGCGGCTTGTAGTACGGGAACTTCATGTAGCTCCAGTCCTCGGCCGCCTCGCCGATCAGTCGCTCGTACTCGATCGCCGGCACCATGTCCTCGACGATGTTGCCCTTCGCGTCCTTGATGCGCAGCAGGCCGTCGTAGTGCTCGAGGTGGCCCTTCGGGCTCACCAGGCTCAGGAACAGCGTCGGCTGCGTGCCGAAGTGCCGCGCCTCGTCGACGAAGCGCGGCACCAGCGTCTTGTAGAACGCGTAGGTGCGCTTGGCGACGTCGAGCCCCTCGGGCAGGAGCGCGAGGATCGCGTCGCGCTTGACCGCGTCGAGCGGCTCGGCGACGCCCCCCGGCACGACCCAGGTCGGGTGGATCTTCTTGCCGCCCAGCATCTCGATGATCGTCTGGCCGATCTGGCGCAGGCGGATGCCGTCGCGGGCCAGCGCCGGATCCTTGCGCATCACGCCGAACACGTTGCGGCTCGCCGGATCGGCATCCCAGCCGAGCAGCAGGTCCGGCGAGGACAGGTGGAAGAACGAGAGCGCGTGCGACTGGGTGATCTGGGCGAGGTTCATTACCCGGCGCAGCATTTCCGCGGTCGGGGGGATCGTCACCGACAGCAGGTGGTCGCAGGCCTTGTTCGAGGCCAGGATGTGGCTCACCGGGCAGATGCCGCAGGTGCG
>CAYQAF010000206.1:0-4793 GCA_964415375.1 uncultured Alcaligenaceae bacterium | reverse complement strand
GCGCGGATCGATGTACCACGACGCCGGGCAGGTGCTCGCCTCTGCGAGCGGCCGGCCCGGATCGTAGCGATCGATCAGGTCCAACAAAGGGTTCTTCATGGCGGACCCCGTACGGCCAGTGACGGCCGCACGGCGCGACTCCTCAGAAGTCCTGGGTGAACTTCAGGCCGATCGTGCGCGGCTGGTTCGGGATGTAGTACGGGTTGCCACCGCAGACGCTGGTCGTGCACTGCGCGTAAGTGAAGGCGCGACCGCGTTCGTCGAACGCGTTGCGCACGAACAGGGTCAGCGTGTAGCTGCCCATCGCGATGCCGCCCGACAAGTCGAACACGGTATAGGCATCCTGCTTGCCGAACAGCTCCCGGTCGAGGCGCTGCAGGTCGGAGTAGCTGCTGCCCTCGTGCACGACGACACCCTGCACGTTCGCGTCGTAGTCGCCGGCCTTGAACGTGTAACGGGCCGTCAGGTTCGCCTTGAATTCCGGCGTCACCGGCAGGCGATCCCCCTCGAAGGCGGTCGGCGGCTCGTCGGGATTCGGCACGTAGTCCTCGGTGAGTTCCGTGTCGAGCAGCATCAGTCCGCCGCTCAACGTCAGGTCGTCCGTCGCCGCCCACATCATGTCCATCTCGACGCCCAGGATCTCCGCCGAACCGGCATTGCGGATCACCGTCAGGCCGGCGCCGCTCGGCGGCAGGAACGAGAACTGGATGTCGTCCCACTCCTCGAGGAAGAGCGCGCCGTTGAAGCGGACGCGGTTGTCCGCCCACATGGTCTTCCAGCCGAGCTCGTAGTTCGTCAGGTAGTCCGACTTGTACGGCGGCACCGTGCCGTTGCGGTTGATGCCGCCCGGCCGGAAGCCCTCGGAGTAGGTCGCGTAGACCAGCCGGTCGTCGCTGAACCGATACGTGACGTTGAACCGCGGCACCGTGCCGTCCTCGTCGACCTCGTCGTCGAGGTTGGTGCAGGGTGAGCCCTTGAACTGCCGGTCCGAGAAGCAGAGCGCCTCGCCGTAATTGCTGCTGTAGTTGTCGTTGAAGCCGAAGAACCCCCTCAGCGAGTTCTCGGTCTTGAACCAGCGCAAGCCGGCCGAGGCTGTGAGCTGGTCCGTGAAGTCGTACGACAGCTCGCCGAAGATCGCCTCTTCGGTGTCCTCGCGCAGCTGGTTTGTCAACCAGATCGTGTCCGGCCAGCCGGTCACCTCGATCGGAAAATAGTCCGTGCCGTCGAGAAAACCGCCGAGATTGCGGATCTGGTAGTTCTGGAAGATCTCGTGTTCCTGCTTCTGGTAGAACAGGCCGCCCACGGCGCGGAAGCGATTGTCCCGCGGCGAAGCGAAGCGGATCTCGTGGCTCTGCCGCGTGTAGCCGTCGGTCGCGTGGATGAACTGCGACGGGTCGTCCAGCGGCACGCCCGTGTCGTCACCCCAGTACGCGCCGTAGGCGCAGCACTCGTCGTAGAAGAACGCGTAATCGCCATAGTCCTGGTCGAGGACCACGTCGCGATCGAGGTAGGCGCCCGCATAGACGACGTCGAAGTTGCCGATCCGTCCCTCGACCGTCAGCGCCGCCTGCACCCACTCATCCTCGGACTGTTCCGGGTAGAAATGCGCGATTTCGAGGTCGCCCACCGCCGGGTCATAGGAGAAGTTGCCGTTCGCTTCCTGCTTCTGGCCCATCACCGCCGGCGTGATCGTCCAGTGGTCGTTCAGGTCCACGCGCAGCGCGGCGCGCGCACCGTACGTGTCGACGTCGTTGTAGTCGCTCTTCGCTCGCGCCGGGCTCGTCGTGCAACCCGGCGGCGGCGTCCGGCTGTTGCTGATGCAGCCGCCGGAGGTCGGGAACGTCCGCGTGGCCTGCACGTTGTCGATGTAACCCGCGTCGTGGCGCACCCAGCCGACGAGCCGCACGGCGGCCTGCTCGGACAGGGGCAGGTTGACGAAGCCCTCGGCCAGGTAACCCGTGCCGCCGTCCGTCACCGTGTTGCCCTCGA
The DNA here is from genome assembly GCA_964415375.1 of uncultured Alcaligenaceae bacterium. Lineage (GTDB taxonomy): Bacteria > Pseudomonadota > Gammaproteobacteria > Burkholderiales > Casimicrobiaceae > VBCG01. The sequence continues at coordinate 2,804 of CAYQAF010000206.1, read as the reverse complement.
GCCCGTAGCCCGCCTCGAACCCCGACGGGTCGGGCCGGTTCGTGATGATGCGGATCGTGCCGGCCTGTGAGCTCGCGCCGTACAGCGTGCCCTGCGGACCAGCCAGCGCCTCGACACGCGCGACGTCGTAGAGGTGCACGTCGAGCGCGCCCTGGATCGTCGTGATCGGCTGCTCGTCGAGGTACATGCCGACGCTCGGCGACGGGCCCGAGTGATTGTTGTTCTCGCCGCTCGCGACGCCGCGGAAGTAGGCGAGGCCGAAGCCCGGCCCGATGGTCGTGAACGAGACGCTGGGCAGGAACCGCACGTAGTCGTTGAACGCGCTGATCTGCAGTTCGTCGAGTCGCTCCGAGCCGATCGCCTGGATGCTGAGCGGCACCTTCTGCAGGTTTTCCTCGCGCTTTTGCGCGGTGACGATGATTTCCTCGAGGCCGCCCGACGACACCTGCTGCGCCAGCGCGACCGGCGTGCCGGCGAGCAGCAGCGGGGCGAGCGGCAATCCGGCAAGCACACGGCCGCGGAGCTGCGCCGCCACGGCATGCCGCAGCGATCGAGTCTCGTTCTTGTCCATTCGATGGTCCCCCAGGGTTTGTGGTCGTATTCTCTATGCGCGAAGCGCGTCACGGCAAATCAAGGTGCGTCCGGATACCCGTCGAGCGCCGGCCCGAGCGCCTGCCGGAGCGGGCCGAGCCAGGGCTCGTAGTGGCGCCAGTGATCCACGGCATCGCGGAAGATCGGCGAGCGGACCTGCTCGGAGCTCGCCGTGCGCACGGCCCGGTCGTTCTCATAGAAGTGCAGGCAGCGCTCGTCGTATTCGAGGCCGCAATGGGCCAGCAGCCGCCGGATCTCCGCTTCCGTGTCCTCGACCATGCGCTCGTAGATCACGCGGTGCACCCGACCGGGCAAGACTGAGTCGAAGTGCGTCATCAGCGCGGCGTAGTCGCGGTAGTAGCGCCCGACGTCCTCGAGGCTGTAGGTGAAGCCCTGGCCGCGGGCGAAGTGCTGCTTGAAGGCCGAGAAGCAGCAACTGAGCGGGTGCCGGCGCGTATCGACGATCCGGGCATTCGGCAGGATCAGCTGGATCAGGCCGACGTGTGCCCAGTTGTTCGGCATCTTGTCGATGAAGAACGCCTTGTCCGTCTTGCGCTGGATCCGGGTCTGCGCAAGGTACCGCTCGCCCAGCGCCCGCAACGCCTCGGGCCCGAGTTCGGCGAGCGCATCCGGGTACTTCGACGGTTCCGAGCGGCGCGTGCGGCCGGAGAGCTCCCGGACCAGGCCGAGCAGGTCGGGCAGTTCCATCGTGCCCTCGACGGCGGGATGGCTGGCGAGGATCTGCTCCACCAGCGTCGAGCCGGAACGGGGCAGCCCGACCACGAAGATCGGGTCCGGTGCCGGGGCTCCCGAGCCGCGGCGGGACGCAAAGAAATCGGACGTGAACAGCGCCTGCGCCCGGCGCACGAGCGCGGTCGTCTCGTCCGCGTCATACGCGAGCGTCGCCCGCCGCAGCCGATTACCCTCGGCGTAATGTGCGAACGCGGCGGCGTGATCCCCCGCATCCTCCGTGGCCTTGCCGAGCGCGAAATGAAGGTGCAGTCGATCCTCGGCGCCGAGACCGGTGCGCGCGAGTTGCGTTCTCATGGCCTCGATTTCAGCCGGCGCAAAGCGATAGGTCTTGAGGTTCGCCAGGCTCCAGTACGCCTCGCCGAGTGAAGGCTCGAGCTCGATGCTGCGGCGATACGCTTCGATGCTCTCCGCCTGGCGTCCGGCCGTCTTCAGGGCGTGGCCCTGGCTCATCCACAGCTTCGGCTGGCCCGGGTAGTCGGCGAGCAGGCCGGCATAGGTCGCGATCGACCGCTCGTATTCGCCGAGCCGCGCCAGCGCGGCCGCTTGCAGGCTGCGGTAACCGGGATTGCGGCGATCGCCGCCGAGCAGCCGTTCGACCTCGCGCAGCGCGTCCACCGACTTCGCCTGCCGATGCAGCACCACGGCGTAGTTGTGGCGCGCCGCCGTGAAGCCGGGGGCGAGCTCGAGGCAGCGTGCGAGCAGGTTCTCGGCGTCCGCGAGCCGGCCCAGCCGCGCCGCCAGCTCGGCGAACATCCGGATCGCTGCGACGTCGGTCGGGTACTGCTTCAGGTGCGCACGCAGCAGCGTCTCGGCGGCGGCGAGGCGGCCCTCGCAAAGCGCGGCTGCCGGCGCGAGCAATCGCGGATCGCGCGTCGAGGCCTTGATGTGGCTTGCATACGCGGCCGCGGCGCCCGACGTGTCGCCCATCGCGGACAGGTGATCGCCGAGCAGGCGCCAGCCGTCGGCGAGGTCCGGAGCGACCTGCAATGCGCGCCGCAGGGATGCCACGGCGGCTTCACCCTGGCCGGCGGCGCCGAGCGCGCGGCCGTGCTCGTAGCAAGCGGTCGCGAGGATCGACTTCGCCTGCGGGTGGCCCGGGACCGCCTTGAGAACTTCTTCCGCCTGCTCGATCGCGAGCGAAGGATCCACGGCGAGCAGCTTCGACGCGTGCTCGAGCGCAACCTCGAGCGAGCCCACGGGCTCATCGGCGCCGCTCATCGATCATCCCCGGCTTTTGACAGTGTCGTGGCCGAATGAAAGACTCGCGCCGCCGCATTGTCAAATGCGCGCCGCTGGAAACGCCATGGACCTCGAGCGCGTGATCTGTCCGTTGCACGAGTTGCCCGATCCGGGCGCAAAGGGCTTCACGATGGGTGCTGGCGACTGGCCGCTGCGTGGCTTCGTCGTGCGGCGCGGCCAGCACGTGCACGCTTACGTGAATCACTGCCCGCACGCCGGCT
>CAYQAF010000205.1:0-4808 GCA_964415375.1 uncultured Alcaligenaceae bacterium | reverse complement strand
GAAGCCTTCGTTGCCGACCAGCCCGGCGTGCTCGATGCCGTGCAGCGGCTGCGCAAGCAGGCGAAGGACGTCGGCAACCTGCAGTCGACCGAGCAGATGACGGTCGAGACGCAGCAGCAGGAGGGACAGGAAGTCGTCGTGCTCAAACCGGCGCAACCCCAGGTCGTTTACGTGCCCCAATACGATCCGGTGACAGCCTACGCACCGGTGACGGCCGCGACGGCACCTGCGACGACGACGGCAGTCACCGAGGAAAAGAGCGGCCACTCGACCGGCGCGATGATCACGACCGGCGTACTCGCCTTTGGCGCTGGGATCCTCGTCAACGAGCTCTTTGACGACGACGACAATCACAAGAACAAGTACGACTACTACTACCCGAACTACGGCTACGGCGGCATGCCTTACTACCCGCCCTATCCGTACCGGCCCTCGTACGGCGGCGGGTATTACCCCAGCAATGGCTACAACCGTCCGCCCAACTACAACAGCGGGTTCCAGAACACCGGCAACATCGTCATCAACACGGGTGGCAACCGCCCTGGTGGCGGCAACGGTTACTGGGATCGCTACGACAACAAGCGGCCACGGACCACCGGCTACCAGGGCGCCAACAAGGCGGCCAGCCCGATCACGACGGCGCGCCCGAACCGGCCCGAGCTCAACGAGTTGAACAAGCGACAGCCGCGCGCGATGCCGGCCGACGTAAAGCGGCCGTCGCCCAATGCGACCGCCGCCAACTGGAAAGGCCAGAGCGGCTACGCGGGCGCGAAGCCCGGCAACAAGCAGGATGCGAAGGATCGAATCGCGAACGCGCAGCCCGGCTATTCCAAGCCTGCACAGGCGCGACCCGGCACCCGCGACGTGCCGAAGGCGAAGGTACCGCCGAAGGTTCAGGGCAGCTATGCCGGCGCCAAGCCCGACCGCGCGAAACCACCGACACGCGACGTTCCGCGCCCTGTTCCGAACGCGCAAGACCTGCCGAAGCCGAACAAGGCCGCAGGCGATCGTGGCTATGCAAAGCCGGTCGCCGACAAGAAGCCCGCAGCGCGGCCGCAGCCTGCTGATCGGCCGCCAGGCGCCAAGCCGATGCAGACGACTCGACCAGCACCATCGGGCGGCAACCGCGGCACGGCAATGTCCGGCGCGCAGGGCGGCAGCAAGGACCGCGCCGCGAGCCAGCGCGGCAAGCAGAGCCTGCCGCAGGGGGCCCGCAGCAAGGGCGCCGGCGCTGGTGGTGGCAAGAAGAAGCAGCGCTGACCGCACGGAGCATCAGAAATGAACACGACAAACACTCTGCGCGCGTCGCGCCTGCGCGTCGCCGCCATTCTCTTCGGACTCGTGATTGCGGCCGGCTGCGCGAAGCAGCCTGCCAGCGATGCAGCGTTCAAGACGCCAGAGGACGCCGTAAGCGCGCTGGTTACCGCCTTGCAGAAGAACGATGTGGCCGGCCTGCAGGCACTGCTCGGGCCCGGCAGCGAAGAGCTGCTGAACTCGGGCGATGCGGTGCAGGATGCGAGCGATCGCGCGGCGTTCCTCGCGGCCTACGAGTCCAAGCACGCGCTGAGCGATGATGGCGCCGACCGCAAGATCCTGGTCACTGGCCCGGACGACTGGCCGATGCCGATCCCGATCGTGAAGCGCGAAGGCGGCTGGCAGTTCGACGGCGAGGCGGGCATCGACGAGATCATCTACCGCCGCGTCGGTGGCAACGAACTCGGCGCAATCGACGTGAGTCGCGGCTTCGTGAACGCGCAGCTCGAGTACGCCGCCGAGGGTCGCGACGGCGACCCGGCCGGCATCTACGCACTGAAGCTCGTCAGTGACCAGGGCCTGCAGAACGGGCTGTATTGGCCCACCGAGGAAGGCGAGCCGCCGAGCCCGGCGGGTCCGTTCGTCGCCGCAGCCGCGGCGGAGGGATACCGCGGGGCAGAGGGCAACGAACGCGTCCCGTACCACGGCTACTACTATCGGATGCTCTATGCCCAGGGCGAGAACGCGAACGGTGGTGCCCGCGACTATTTCAAGGACGGGCTGCTGACCGAAGGCTTTGCGCTGGTCGCCTGGCCTGCAGACTACGGCTCGAGCGGCGTGCAGACCTTCATCGTCAACCAGGACGGTATCGTCTTCCAGAAGGACCTGGGCGAGGACACCGCAACGGCCGTCGAGGCGATCCAGAGCTTCGATCCGGACAGCTCGTGGACGGCGATCGTCCCCCCGGAGGAACCAGCGGCCTGAACGGCGCACGCGGCAACTGCGATTCGTTCGAAGCCGCGGCCGGCCGGGTTCACAGCAGTGGGCCTCGCCGGCCGCGGCCGTTTCGGCAGCCCCTGATACTGGCCGCGGCTCGAAAGACTATCGTGTCGCAGTTCAATGGAGGCCTGCCGTGACCGCTCCCACTCCGCAACGCATGACGCCGTCCGAAGCCCTGGTCGAGACCCTGGCCGCCAATGGCGTGACCGAGGTCTTCGGCATCGTCGGCTCCGCCTACATGGACGCCCTCGACATCTTTCCGGCGGCGGGCATTCGCTTCATCCCGGTAGCGCACGAGCAAGGCGCCGCTCACATGGCGGACGGCTATGCGCGAGCCTCCGGTCGCCACGGCGTCTGCATTGCGCAGAATGGCCCGGGCATCACGAATTTCGTCACGGCAATCGCGGCCGCGTACTGGGCGCACTCGCCGGTCGTGTTCATCACGCCCGAGACGGGCTCGATGACGCTGGGCCTCGGCGGCTTCCAGGAGACCGAGCAGCTGCCGATTTTCTCGAAGATCACCAAGTACCAAGGGCACGTCAACAACCCGAAGCGCATGGCCGAGATCGCGGCGCGCTGCTTCGACCGCGCGATGCTGGAGCTGGGTCCGACGCAACTGAACATTCCGCGTGATTACTTTTATGGCGACATCCAGGCCACGATCAGCCCGCCGCTGCGGATCGGCCGCGGCCCAGGTGATACGGCCGCGCTCGACGAGGCCGCCGAGCTGCTCGCAGAGGCGAAGTTTCCCGTCATCGTCGCGGGCGGTGGCGTGATCATGTCGGGCGGCACGGCCGAGGCCATCGCACTGGCTGAGCGGCTGCACGCGCCGGTCGCGAACAGCTACCTGCACAACGATTCGTTCCCGGCCTCGCATCCGCTTTGGTGCGGCCCGCTCGGCTACCAGGGCTCCAAGGCGGCGATGAAGCTGATCGCGCAGGCCGACGTCGTGCTCGCGCTCGGCACGCGCCTCGGGCCGTTCGGCACGCTGCCGCAGTACGGCATGGAGTACTGGCCTGCCCGCGCGAAGATCATCCAGGTCGACGCCGATCCGCGCGTGCTTGGCCTCGTGAAGAGCATCAGCGTCGGCATCAACGGCGATGCCCGGGCGGCTGCGGCTGCGCTGATCGCCAGGCTCGAGGGACGGGACCTCGCCTGCGTGGCCAACCGGGAGGAGCGCAAGGCCAGGATCGAGGCCGAGAAGGGCGTCTGGGAGCAGGAGCTCGCCGCGTGGACCCACGAGACCGACCCGTTCTCGCTGGAGGTCGCCAAGGAGTCGAAGCTGATGCATCCGCGCCAGATGCTGCGCGAGCTCGAGAAAGCGATGCCGCGGCACGCGATGGTCTCGACCGACATCGGCAACATCTGCTCGGTGTCGAACTCGTACCTGCGCTTCGACGAGCCGCGCTCGATGTTCGCGGCGATGAGCTTCGGCAACTGCGGCTATGCGTTCCCGGTCGCCTGCGGCGCCAAGGTGGCCGCGCCGGACCGGCCGGCCATTGCCTACGTCGGCGATGGCGCGTGGGGCATCAGCCTGAACGAGCTGCTGACCTGCGCGCGCGAGAAGATCGGCGTGACCGTGATCGTGTTCAACAACGGCCAGTGGGGCGCCGAGAAGAAGAACCACGTGGATTTCTACTCACGGCGCTTCCAGGCCGTGAACCTCGAAAGCCCGAGCTGGGCGGCCGTCGCGAAGGCCTTCGGCTGCGAGGGCGTCACAGTGGAGAAGTTGTCGGATGTCGGCCCGGCGCTGCAGGCATCGGTGCAGGCCCAGGCCGAGGGCAAGTGCACCGTGATCGAGATGATGGTCACGCAGGAGCTCGGCGACCCTTTCCGCCGCGATGCGCTGTCGAAGCCGGTGCGCTACCTGGCGAAGTACCGGGCCTACACCTGAGCACGGCCGCAGCAGGTCATCGTCTTGCTACACAGTGGCCTCGGCTGAGCTGGGCGCTTCAGCTGAAATGTGAATTATTATTTGTCAATTCAGCGGGGCGGGTGAGCCTCGTTCGGAATAGCCGAGCACTACCAGCACACAGCTGCCGTCCGCGATGACGTTGATCCCGGCAGCCTCGCAGGCGGCGACGGCCCGCTCGCTCTCGGCGCCAGGCTGCATCCAGACGTGCTCGATGCCCTTGAGGATCGCCTCCTCGACGACGCGCTCCGTCACGGCCGGCGGGGTGATGATCGAGATGCTCTTCACGTCGTCAGGCAGGTCGAGCACGCTCGCGACGCACGTCGCCCCCTCGATGACCTGCTCCCTCGGGTTCACGGGAACCGCCCGCCGGCCGTTCTGCTGGTAGCAGCGCAGCACCTTGTTGCCATACTTGTGGCGGCGGGGAGAGGCCCCGACGACACCGTAGGCGGGTGAGGTCAGGAAACGCTCGATCGGATCCTGGATGTCACGCATGGGGGATGGGACTCGGTTGTGCCGGGCTGCTGATTCTCCACGAACCGGCTCGAAATGCCGAAAACGACCATTGAACTGAGCGACACACTGCTACAGGCGGCCAGAGACGTCGCGGCTCGTCATGGGACCACGCTGCGAGGCGTCGTAG
>CAYQAF010000204.1:3279-4810 GCA_964415375.1 uncultured Alcaligenaceae bacterium | reverse complement strand
GGTGATGATCGACATCAACACCACGCCGCTGATCGACGTGATGCTGGTGCTGCTGGTGATGCTGATCATCACGATCCCGATCCAGCTGCACTCGGTCAATCTGAACATGCCGGTGGGCAACCCGCCGCCGCAGCTCGTCAAGCCCGAGGTGGTCAAGATCGACATCGATCCGTCGAGCCAGATCTACTGGAACGCCGAGGTCGTCCCCGATCGCGCCGACCTCGAGGAGCGGCTGCGGTCGATCGCCACCGTGGACCCGCAGCCCGAGCTGCACATCCGCCCGGACAAGCGCGCCAAGTACGACGTCGTCGCCGCGGTGCTTGCCGCGGCGCAGCGGCTTGGCGTCACCAAGCTCGGCATCATCGGCAGCGAGCAGTTCATCGAGTAGCTTCTCGCGCGCCCGCCGCGCGCGGCGGGGCACGGAGTCGACGAGCCATGGATTTCGCACGACAGCAGAGAGACCCGACCCGGCACCTGATCGGGATCACGTTCGTCATCGTCCTCCACGCACTGATCCTCTGGGCGATGGTGTCGGGGCTCGCGCGGAAGGCGGTGCAGGTGATCAACAAGCCGATCACCGCGACGATCATCGAGGAAATCAAGGCGCCGCCGCCCCCGCCGCCCCCGCCGCCGCCGAAGAAGATGGTCGAGGCGCCGCCGCCGCCCTCGGCACTGCCGCAGCCCTACGTGCCGCCGCCGGACATCGCGCCGCCGGTGGTGCAGACGGCCCCGACGATCACCGCCGTGACGCCCGAGCCGCCGCCGAAGCAGGAATACAAGATCGAGCCGCCGCCACCGCCGGCGCCGCCGAAGATCGAAGCGCCGCCGGCGCCGCCTGCGAAGCCGGCGGTCCGCAAGGGCATCACGCCGGTCACGCGCGAGGATCCAGTCTATCCGCGTGCCGCGATCCGCGCCGGCATCGACAAGGGGCGCGTGCTTGCACGCGTCAACATCGACGAGAAGGGCAACGTGACGGACGTGATCATCGTGTCCGCCGATCCGCCGCGGCACTTCGAAAGCGCCGTGCGCGAAGCGCTCTCGAAGTGGAAGTTCAGGGCCGAGGGCGAGAAGTACGTGGGCGAAATCGAGGTCGTGTTCACGCTCAAGGACTGACACGCCGCGCTGCGGCGCGCCCGGCAAGCGCAACGGCCGCCCACGGGCGGCCGTTCGTCATCGGGAGCCGACCGCAGGGACTAATCGGACCGCAGCGCCCAGGCGGCTGCGCTCCAGGTGACCACGCCAATCGCTGCGAGCACGGCCGCGATCTGCGGCAGCGACACCGGCTGCGCGGCGAGCAGGCGGAACGCCTCGCGGCCGACGTCGAGCGCGACGCCCGGCAGTGCCGACGCGGTGCCGAGGGCCGCGGCGCTCCACAGCGCGACGAGCGCCGGCTTGCGCCAGCGCGGCACGGCCACGGGCGCGGGCAGCGCGTTCATCACGCGGGCGGTGAAGCCGCGGTCGTCGAGGTACGACGACCCATGCTCGCGCGCGTCGGCAGCGAGCGCGGCGTCGAGCCAGTCGTCGTCGGACG
>CAYQAF010000204.1:0-3179 GCA_964415375.1 uncultured Alcaligenaceae bacterium | reverse complement strand
GCGAAGTGCGGTCGGCGGTCATCGTCAGGAATCCTGCCGGGGCGCCCAGGCGGCGAGCGCCGCCTTGAGCTTTTGCTTGCCGCGGAGGACGTGCGTCTTGACCGTGCCGACCGGCATGCCCAGGACGTACGCCGCCTCCTCGTGCGAGAGGTCATGATAGTAGCACTGCACGATCGCGGCCCGCTCGCCTTCCGAGAGCACCGCGAGCGCGCGTTCCAGGTCGAGCTTCATCGTCGCGCCCCGTGCGTGATCGGGGACCGCGGCGTCCGCGGTGAACGCGGTGCCGGAGGCTTCGGCCAGGTTGTCCGTGGCGTCGCCGAGGAGCTCCTCCTTGCGCTTGCGCGCATCGGCGAGCCAGCAGTTGGTCGCGATGCGGTACAGCCAGGTCGAGAACTTGGCTTCCTGCCGGTAGCTTCCGAGGTGGCGCCATGCCAGCACGAAGGTCTCCTGCGCGAGGTCGTCGGCAAGCGCGTGGTGGCCCGCGGTGAGCCTGCGCAGGCACGCGCGAACCGCGGACTGGTGTCGGCGCACGAGCTCGGCGAACGCGTGACGGTCGTCGGCGACGACCGCGCGGGCGATGAGCGCGGCATCCGAATCCGGGGTCGACGCCATCGGGCGCCGGTTGCGGTCGTGGCGAACGCTGCGGGGCCGGGGTCCGTTACGCGCCTCCCGACCGGCTTGTCGGCGTTCCCTGCCGCTCCTCCGCCTGCCGGTCCTCGAGGTACCAGAGCACGACGAAACCGATGCCCACGAAGAGGAGGATCAGCCCGAGGCCGTTCGGCGAGCCGTCGTCGAGCATCGAGTAGGCGGTCATGCCGAAGCCGATCGCGCCCAGGATCACGCCCTTGCGCAGGTCGGACCAGGCGGCCTTGCGGCGCAACGTCTTCGCCTGCTCGTAGAGTGGCGCGGTGACCGGACTGGACGCGAGCGCCTGTTCGGGACGACCGTTGGCGATCGCCTGCATCGCCTCGCCCGCCGGGACCGCCCCGCGCTCGGCGAGCTTCAGCATCGTCTCATTCATCATCCGCGCGCGCCGCATCTTGTACCAGATGACCAGGATGATCACGACCAGCGGGACCAGGAACACCAGCGCGGTGGTCATGAACACCAGGCCGGCAATCCAGGGCGCCTGCTCGACGAAGGCTTCGAACGAGTCGTACTCGTGGCCGCCGACCGTCACGTGCGGCGAGCCGCGGCCGGGCTTGGTGATGCGCACGCCACGCTCGTCGATCGTGATCTCGGCGTCGACGCTGGCCTCGCCGGTCGAGATGTCGGCCTCGAGCTTGGCCCTCGACTTGGCGCTGGGCGGCGACGGCGCCTCGGGTGTGGTGGGAGCGGCCGTGGCTGGCGCCGGGTCGGCCGCGCGAGCCTCGGGGACGACGTGCCAGGCGATCGGGTGCTCACGCGCCGGGCGGCTGGCGCCATCGGTGGCGGCGAGCACGGCGAGCGCCGCCACGAACGCGGCGCCGAGGACGACGGGCCGGGAGCGCAACGCGCGCAGGACCCACGGGAACGACAGGCTCATCGGGACTCCCTTGCGATGGACACGTGACCGTTGGATGCACCCGGGGGCCGCTGCGGATTCGCGGCCACCGCCACGATCCGGGCGACACGAATCGCAAGCGACGACCGGTGCTTCCCGGCAGCCCGGCGTGCCGGCCATGCGGCCGGGTGTAACTCGGGTGCGTGCTATTATCGATCGCGATCCCTCCTTCGCGCGCGCTTTGAACGAGCGTCACGCCCCAATCCCGCCGATGGCCCGTACCCCCGCCCGTCCGGGCCGCGGACACCCCGATCCACGCTGGCAGCACCGCTTGGTCACCGCGGTGGTCGTCGTCCTGGCGATTCTCGTTGCCGTGGCCGCGCGGCCCGCATTCGCGCAGGCCGCCGACACGGTCACGCTCAACTTCGTCAACGCCGAGATCGACGCCGTCGTCAAGGCGGTCGCCGAGATCACGGGCAAGAACTTCATCGTCGACCCGCGCGTGAAGGGGACGGTGAACATCGTGTCCGCGCGCCCGGTGCCGAGGAGCCTCGTCTATCCGACGCTGCTGTCCGCGCTGCGGCTGTCGGGGTTCGCCGCGGTCGAGGCCGACGGCGTGGTGAAGATCGTTCCCGAGGCGGACGCCAAGACCCAGGGCGGCACGGTCGGGCAGGGCAGCGGCGACCGCCTGGTCACCCAGGTCATCGTGCTGAGGAACGAGGCGGCGGCGCAGCTCGTCAACGTGCTGCGCCCGCTGATCACGCCGAACAACACGATCACGGCGTTCCCGGCCAGCAACGCGCTGGTGATCACCGACTACGCGTCCAACCTGCGCCGCATCGAGCGCATCGTCGCCTCGCTCGACCAGCCCTCGAGCGCGGAGACGGTCGTGGTGCCCGTGAAGCACGCCTCGGCTCTCGACATCGCGGCAATGGTGACACGCGTCACGACCGATGCGCCCGCGACCGCGGGCGTTCCGGCCGACCCGTCGCAGCGCGTGACGCTCGTCGCCGACCCGCGCAGCAACAGCATCGTGGTGAAGAGCGACAATGCGGGACGCGCCGCGCGCGCGCGATCGTTGATCGAGCAGCTCGACACGCCGGGTCGTCCCGGCGGCAACCTGTTCATCGTCTACCTCAAGAACGCCGACGCCGCACGCGTCGCGCAGACGCTGCGCGCGCTCCTCACCGGCAGCGACGGGCCTTCTTCGACACCGGGCCCGTCCTCGCTCGCGCCCCCCGGCGCGTTCGCGATGGCAAGCGCGGGGGGCGGCACGACCGCCGGCGCCCCGGGGATGTCTGCGGCGCAGCCGCCGCTGCCGTTCTCGCCGCCGTCGTCTGGCGGCACCGCGTTCTCGGCGAACGGCGTGACCGTGCAGGCGGACACGGCCAACAACGCGCTCGTGATCATGGCGCCCGAGCCGGTCTACAACAACCTGCGCGCGATCATCGAAAAGCTCGACGTGCGCCGCGCGCAGGTGTACGTCGAGGCGCTGATCGTCGAGGTAGCCGCCGACAAGGCCGCCGAGCTCGGCATCCAGTGGCAGGCGCTGTCCGGCTACAACACGACGCAGACGCGCGTCGTCGGCGGCACCAACTTCGGCGCGCGCGGCACGGGCACGAACATCATCGACGTCGCGATCAATCCGGGCCTCGCCGGGCAGGGCCTCAACATCGGCGTGATGCGCGGCACGGTC
>CAYQAF010000203.1:0-4831 GCA_964415375.1 uncultured Alcaligenaceae bacterium | reverse complement strand
GCTGGTCGCGAGCTCGCACGTGACGAACCACGCGCTGATGAAGAAGGTGCCTTACGAGCTCGCCGACATGGTGCCGGTGACGATCACCGCGCAGGTGCAGCTCGGCCTGGTGGTGAATCCCTCGGTACCCGCGGGCAACGTGCGCGAACTGGTCGCCTACGCGAAGGCCAACCCGAACAAGCTCGCGGTGGCGACGTCGGGCCGCGGCAGCAACCCGCAACTCTGGGCGCTCGCGTTCCAGCGGATGACCGGCACGCAGATGATCGACGTGCCGTACAAGGGCAGCGCACTCGCGCATCCGGACCTGCTTGCCGGGCAGACGCAGGTGATGTTCGATGCGGTGGCCGCGGTGATGCCACACGTCAAGGCAGGGAAGCTCCGCCTGCTTGCGGTAGGCGGCGCAGAGCGCTCGCCGTTCCTGCCGGATACGCCGACGATGCAGGAGGCCGGCGTGCCTGGCTACGTGAACGCCTCGTGGGGCGCGGTGATCGCGCCGGCGAAGACGCCGAAGGCCGTTGTCGACAAGCTCAACGCGGACATCGTCGCGATCCTGAACGAGCCGGACACCAAGGAACGGCTCGCCGGCCTGTCGGCCGAGGTGATCGCGAATTCGCCGGCGGCGGCCGCCGCCTTCATGAACAGCGAGGAAGTGCGCCTCACCAAGCTCATCCGCGATGTCGGCATCCAGCCCGAATAGCCCGCAGGCCGCGGCTCGCGGAGACGTGGTGCCACTCACCGCGACGACGGCGACTCGCGTCGCGGCGGAGCTGCGTCGAATGATCCTCGCGGGCGAGCTCGCGCCGGGACAGCGGCTCAAGATCGACGAGCTCGCGACACTGTGCGATGTGAGCCACATGCCCATCCGCGAGGCGCTGCGCGAGCTCGAGGGCGAGGGCGTGCTCGACGTGCTGCCGCACCGTGGCGCGACGATCCGCGGCGTCGACGCGCGCTTCATCGCGAACTTCTACGATGTGCGCGGGGCGATCGAGGGGATGCTCTCCGGCTGCTGCGCCGAGCGCATCGACGCCGGCGGAATCGCCGCACTGACGCGTGCGGCACAGGACGTCGAGGCGGCGGCGGCGCGTCGCGACGCGGAGGCGATCGTCGCCGCCAACCGCCGCTTCCACGACGCGATCAGCGCCGCGGCCGACAATCCCGAGGCGTTGCGCATGCTCGCGCAAGGCCGCGTGCTCGCGGACGCGCTGCGGATTCGCTTCGGCTACGGCGCCGGCCGCACCGAGGCGATCGTCGCGGAGCACGCGGAGCTGGTGCGGGCGATCGGCAAGCGCGCCACCGAGCGCGCCGCTGAGATCGCCCGCCGCCATTGCGAGCGGGCGCGCGACGATCTGCTGGCCCGGCTCGGTCGCCCGCAGCGTGACCGGTAAGCAGAAAGGCCCGCCGCGGCAGGCAGGCCTTTCGGGATTTGGTGGCGAGCCAGGGACTCGAACCCCGGACCAAAGGATTATGATTCCTCTGCTCTAACCAGCTGAGCTAGCTCGCCGAAGCATTAAATTATTGCAGAATCCGCGGGTTGGGTCAAAGACCACCCAACCGGCGTAGCGACGCCCCGCGCGCGGGCGCACCGTCTTGCCGCTCCCCCTCCCCGACGTTCCCTGGTACGTGCTCGCCGCCGTGCCGGTGGTCATGCTCGCTGCGTACACGATGTTCGGCGCGACCGGCTTCGGCTCGTCGATCATCGCCGTGCCCGCGCTCGCGCACGCATTTCCGTTGACCTTCGCGGTGCCGTTCGTCACCGCGCTGGACGGCCTCGCGACGGCGACCGCCAGTACCCGCCAGTGGCGCGACGCCGCGCTCCCGGAAATCTGGCGGATCCTGCCGGCGATCTTCGTCGGCATCGCGCTCGGTGCCACGGTGCTCGTCAGTCTGCCGCGGGCGCCGGCGCTCGCCGCGCTCGGCGTGTTCGTCGCCGGCTACGGTGCGTGGCAGTTGGCCGGCGCGCGTCGCATGACCCGGGCGAGCGCGTGGTGGGCGCTGCCGATCGGCCTCGCGGGCGGCGCGTTCTCGGTGATGTTCGGCACCGGCGGCCCGATCTACATGGTCTACCTGTCGGCGCGCGTGCGCGACAAGACGCAGTTGCGGGCAACCTCGTCGTTGCTCGTCACCTTCAGCGTGTGGACGCGCATCGCGATCTTCGTTGCGACCGGCCTGCTGCTCGATGCGCCGCTGCTCGTGCTGGCCGCGCTGATGATCCCGGCGATGCTCGTGGGATTGAGGCTCGGCAACCGGCTGCATCACGCGCTGTCGGGGCCGGGCGTGCTGCGGCTCGTCGCACTGCTGCTGGTCGCCAACGGCGCGCTGCTCGTCGTGCGCGCCGCTGGTCTGTTCACCGCTTGAGGCGTCGGGAAGTTCCACCTCTCGACTGGGGGGCCTGAGACGTGCGATCACCCCAGCTTGCGCTTGAGCCAGCGCATCACCGGCCCGATCAGCGGCAGCTTCGCGTAGAGCTCGCCCGCCGCATCCCAGTAGTCGCGGTGGCGGGCGATGCGCCCGTCCGGGGCGAACTTGAGATGCGTCGCGCCGTGGATCCGGCGTGTTGCCTTTGGCGAGAGCCTGCGGATCCTGAACGTCATGTCCCACGTGAGGAACGCGCCGCGCTCGTCGACCGTCTCGTCGACGAACGTGAAGCGGCAGTCGTCCAGGTGCTCGAACATCTGCGTGAAGATGCGTCGGATCTCCGTGAGCCCGTGCACCTCGTTGAACGGATCGCCAAAGCTGGCATCCGGCGCGTACACGGCATCCAGCCGGTCGACACTGGCCGGTTCGAGTGACTCGAAGAACGCGCGTACCCGCGCGGTCGCGGCGCGGGTGTCGTCGAGGGTCACAGCCGGGTCGCGCGGCGCACCGCGGCGAAATAGAGCCGGTACGGCAGGTGCCGCAGGAAGCGCAACTGCCGCGAGAACGCCTTGGGAAAGTGGATCTCGAACTCCCGCCGCTCGAGGCCGCGGATGATCTCGTCGGCCGCGTCCTCGGCGCTGATCAGGTGCGGCATCCGGAACTCGTTGCGATCGGTGAGCGGCGTCTTCACGAAGCCCGGGTTGATCAGGTAGACGCCGAGGTTCCGCGGCCGCAGGTCGAGGTAGAGCGTCTCGGCGAAGTTGATCAGCGCCGCCTTCGACGCGCCGTAGACCAGCGCCTTGGGCAGGCCGCGGTAGCCCGCGAGCGACGAGACGATGCCGATCGCGCCGCGGCCCTGTGCGAGCAGGCCGGGCACGACGGCGGCGACGCTGCCGATCGGTCCGTGCAGGTTGACTTCCATGAGCGCGCGCGACTCGGCGTCGGTCAGCTCCCACGCACGGACCTCCTTGTGCGTGCCGGCGACGATCAGCACGAGGTCGACGCGCCTGAATGCGGCCTGGACGCGATGCCAGGCGGCTGCGACAGAGGCCGCATCGGTGAAGTCGAGCGGTTCGATCAGCGCGGCGCCGCGGGCCGCCGCAGGATCCCCGGCGACGTCGCGCAGCTTGTCCGCGCTGCGGGCGGAGAGCGCGACGTGCGCGCCGCGCGCGAGCAGCGCGCGCGCCACCGCCGCACCGATGCCGTAGGACGCGCCGATCACCCAGACACGCGCGTCCTGCCACGCGGGCAGCGGCGGGTTCAGCGGTTCGAACAGCCGCATCGCATGCTTATCGCTTGCGCAGCGACAGCGTCACTTCGCCCACGCGGAAGCCGAACTTGGTCATCGCGGTGCGGTTCAGCACGGTCTGGTCGTCGATGCGCCACATCCAGTCGTCCATGTCGACGTCGATCGTTCGTCCCGACCAGGGCACCCGCAGCACGTAGCGCATGTGGAAGGCATTGCCCTGCTGGATTCCCTGTCCCGTGCCCACGACGTCGCCGGCCGTTCCCGTGTAGCGGTCGCCGTCCTTCACGAGCGTCCAGACGCGGTTCTGGCGCTCGCCGTCGGAGAACTCGAAGTGCTCGTCGAGCGTACCCCGGTTTCCATCCCACTTCGCGTCGATGCGCACGGTGAAGCGCCTGACCACCTTGCCCGACCGATCCTGGAACATGCCCCAGCCGTCGACCGTGCCGTTGAAGTACTGGGCGAGGTCGAGCAACGGGCGCTCGGACCGGTAGTCTGCTACGTCGACGGTGGCGCAGCCGGCCAGCGTGAGCGCGACGGCACCGATCAGCACGGATTTGAGCATGATTCAGCCTCTGGATTGGCGCCCGGCGAACCAGGCGAGCGTGCCGACCGCGGCGAGCTTGAGGGCGCAGGGGACGGCCGCATAGACGAAGGCGAGCGCGCCGAGCGCATCCGCATCGGACGCGCCCGGGGTGTAGCCGAGCGCTGCGAGGAGCGGCAGCGCGATGCCCGCCGCGAGCGCCAGGTTGAGCTTGGTGGCGAGCGTCCACACGCCGAAGTACGCGCCGGCGGACGCCATCGCCCCGCGGCGGTCGATGACATCGGCGAGGATCGACGGCGGCAGCGCGAGATCGGCCCCGAGCGCCAGGCCCGACAGCGCGCAGATGATCGCGAAGGCGTACACGTCGCCCGGCCCGAGGAACGCGGCCCAGACGAACGCGGCGATCGCCGCCAGCATCGCGATCGCCCATGCGCGCACCTTGCCGATCGCCGCCGAGAGCCGGATCCACAGCGGCATGCCGGCCGCGCCGGCGACGAAATAGAGCGCGAGGAAGAGGCCCTGCCGGGACTCGGCCTGCAGCACGTCGGCGATGAAGAACAGCACGAGCGTCGCCGGGATTGCCGAGGCGATGCCGTTCGCGAGGAAGACCGCGAGCAGCGGCCGGAACAGCGGGTCCGTGAGCGGCTGGGCCATCCCGGCGAATAGCGCGCCGTGCGGTGCCGTTG
>CAYQAF010000202.1:0-4836 GCA_964415375.1 uncultured Alcaligenaceae bacterium | reverse complement strand
TCGGCAAGAAGTGCTTCGCGCTGCGCATCGCGTCGGTGATGGGGCGCGACCAGGGATGGCTCGCCGAGCACATGCTGATCGTCGCCGTCACCAATCCCGACGGCTTCAAGTATCACGTCGCCGCCGCGTTCCCGAGCGCGTGTGGCAAGACCAATTTCGCGATGCTGATCCCGCCGAAGGCGTTCGAAGGCTGGAAGGTGACGACGATCGGCGAGGACATCGCCTGGATCAAGCCGCACGCGGACGGCAGGTTCTACGCGATCAACCCCGAGGCGGGCTGCTTCGGCGTGGCGCCGGGGACCTCGTACGAGTCGAACGCCAACGCGATGGCGATGCTCTACGAGAACGTCATCTACACCAATGTCGCGCTCACCGACGACGGCGACGTCTGGTGGGAAGGCATGACCAAGGAGCCGCCGCAGCACCTGATCGACTGGCAGGGCAAGGACTGGACGCCGGGCTGCGGCCGTCCGGCCGCGCACCCGAACGCGCGGTTCGCGGTGGCCACGTCGCAGTGCCCGTCGATCGACCCGGAATGGGAGAATCCGCAGGGTGTGCCGATCGACGCATTCATCTTCGGCGGCCGGCGCAGCGACACGGCCCCGTTGGTGGTCGAAGCGCGCTCGTGGGAAGAGGGCGTGTACATGGCGGCGACGATGGGCTCGGAGATGACGGCGGCCGCGGCCGGGAAGATCGGCGAGGTCCGCCGCGACCCGTTCGCGATGTTGCCGTTCTGCGGCTACCACGTCGGCGACTACTTCAAGCACTGGCTGGAGATGGGGCACAAGGTGCCGTCCCCGCCGAAGATCTTCGCGGTGAACTGGTTCCGCAAGGATGCGAACGGCAAGTTCGCATGGCCGGGCTTCGGGGAAAACATGCGGGTGCTGCAGTGGATCGTGGCGCGCTGCGCCGGGCATGCGCCGGAGGTGGAAACGCCGCTCGGTCTCATGCCCGAGTACGACGACCTCAATTGGGAGGGGCTCGACTTCGGTCCCGAACGCTACGCCCAGGTGACAGCGATCGTTCCGGACCAGTGGGTGCGCGAGCTCAAGTCGCACGAGGAACTCTTCGCCAAGATCGGCGCGAAGCGTCCCAAGGAGCTCGCACGCGAATTCGATCGACTGGCGTCGCACTTGTTGGTGTGATCGCTTACTTACCCGGCGCACCGGCCCGCTCATTATCCATAAACGATTGATTTCAATATAGTTGTTGCTGGACGCCGCAAGCATTCGTGGACGATAGTCTTGGGCGGGCGCGCCGAAGCATGCATCCCGACCTGGCGGTCGGGTCGGGGCGGCGCCGCGGCCTGAGGGCGTTGCCGACGCCCGAGTGGTGGTCGCGGAACGAGTGACAGGGCAGCATGACGAGGGCGCGCCTGCGTGGCGTCGGCTGGGCGGTCCCCGTTGCATGGCGTTTCACGTGGAACCGAAGCGCCCCGGGACGTCTGGCGCCGAGGCGGCTAGTCGCGAATTGGACAGCCTGCCGGCCCGCGCGTCAGTCGCACGCGCGAACGTGGCCCTGAGCGCCGCCTCGTCTGCGAACGAGACGTTTCACGTGGAACCGTGGCTTCATCGGACGGGACGGTTCGCGTACAATGGCGAGCCCTGCGGTCGCGGGCGTCACGCCGCCAAAAACGCATTCAAATCATGTACTTTCCGGAGCGATTCGACGTCGTCGTGATCGGGGGCGGCCATGCCGGCACCGAGGCGGCACTCGCGTCGGCCCGGATGGGGTGCAAGACGCTGCTACTCACGCACAACATCGAAACCCTCGGGCAGATGTCGTGCAACCCCTCCATCGGCGGCATCGGCAAGGGCCACCTGGTCAAGGAAGTGGACGCGCTGGGCGGCGCGATGGCAATTGCCACCGACGAGGCGGGCATCCAGTTCAGGATGCTCAATTCGAGCAAGGGGCCGGCGGTTCGCGCGACACGTGCCCAGGCCGATCGCATTCTCTACAAGGCGGCGATTCGGTGCCGCCTCGAGACGCAGCCGAACCTGACGCTGTTCCAGCAGGCCGTCGACGACCTGCTGATTCGCGGCGACCGGGTGGTCGGCGCCGTCACGCAGATCGGGGTCGTCTTCGAGGCGGATGCGGTGGTGCTGACCACGGGCACCTTCCTGTCCGGGCTGGTGCACGTCGGGCTGCAACACTACGAGGCCGGCCGCGCCGGCGACCCCCCGGCGAAGCGCCTCGGCATGCGCCTGCGCGAACTCGCGTTGCCGGTCGGGCGGCTCAAGACAGGGACGCCGCCGCGTCTCGACGGACGGACGATCGACTTCGGCGCCCTGGCGGCGCAGCCGGGCGACGATCCCGCCCCCGTCTTTTCGTTCATGGGCCACCAGTCGATGCATCCGCGGCAGGTGCCCTGCTGGATCACCCATACCAACGGCCGAACTCACGAAATCATCCGCGGCGGGCTCGACCGCTCGCCGCTTTTCACCGGGGTCATCCAGGGCGTCGGCCCCCGCTACTGTCCGTCCATCGAGGACAAGGTCGTGCGTTTCCCGGAGCGGGACGCGCACCAGATCTATCTCGAGCCGGAAGGCTTGGCCACGACCGAGATCTACCCCAACGGCATCTCCACCTCCCTGCCGTTCGACGTCCAGCTCGCCCTGGTGCGGTCGATGAGAGGCTGCGAACGGGCACACCTGCTGCGCCCGGGCTACTCGATCGAGTATGACTTCTTCGACCCGCGGGCGCTCAAGGCCACGCTCGAGACGAAGTCGATCGCCGGTCTCTTCTTCGCCGGACAGATCAACGGCACGACGGGCTACGAGGAGGCGGCGGCGCAAGGGCTGCTCGCCGGGATCAATGCCGCGCGGTTCATCCGCGGCGAGGCGGGATGGTCGCCGCGGCGCGACGAGGCCTACCTCGGCGTGCTGGTGGACGACCTGATCACCCGGGGCGTGACCGAGCCTTACCGGATGTTCACTTCGCGTGCCGAGTATCGCCTGCAGCTCCGCGAGGACAATGCCGACCTGCGCCTGACCGAGCACGGCCGGCGCCTGGGCCTGGTCGACGACCGGCGCTGGGAAGCGTTTTGCCGCAAGCGCGACGCGGTCACGCGCGAGCACGAGCGCCTCAAGTCGACCTACGTGAGCCCGTCGGTTGTGTCACCGAAAGAGGCGGAACGGGTTCTGGGACAAGCCATAGAGCGAGAGTATGCGCTCACTGACTTGCTGCGTCGCCCGGGTGTCCGGTACGCGGAACTGATGACGCTGCCCGGTGCAGGCGAGCCTGCGGCGGACGCCGCGGTCGGCGAGCAGGTGGAAATCGCGACGAAGTACGAAGGCTACATCGACCGCCAGAAGGACGAGATCGCGCGCCATCTCGCCCACGAGGAGACCCGACTGCCGCGGGATCTCGACTACCGTGCGGTGCGCGGCCTCACCGCCGAGGTGCAGCAGAAGCTCGCGCACCACCGTCCGGAGACCGTCGGACAGGCGGCCCGCATCTCCGGCGTGACCCCGGCCGCCATCTCGCTCCTGCTCGTACACCTGAAGCGCCTGGCTGCCGAGCCGGTGGCGCCGAACGCGCTTCGCGCATGACGGCCGCACGCCAAGCCACCGAGTCTGCGGTCGTGGCGGACGAGCACGACCTCCCGACGCTGCTCGATCGTGGCCTCGAGGGCCTCGGCCTGCCGCTGCCGCCGGCAGCTCGCCAGCAGCTCCTTCGCTACGTTGCGCTGTTGGCGCGCTGGAACCGCACGTACAACCTGACCGCGATACGCGAGCCCGAGCGGATGGTCACGCACCATCTGCTCGACAGTCTCGCGGCGGTGCCCGCACTGGATCGCGTGGCCGCCGGGCGCGCGGCGCTCGCCGTGCTCGACGTCGGCAGCGGTGGCGGCCTGCCCGGCATCCCGATCGCCGTCGCGCGGCCCGAATGGCGCGTGACGATGGTGGATCCGGTGCAGAAGAAGGGCGCGTTCCTGGTGCAGGCGATCGCGGAGCTCGGGCTCGGCAATGCGCGGGCCGCCATCGTCCGCGTGGAGGAACTCTCCTCGCCCGTTCCGTTCGATATCGTGATCTCGCGCGCGTTCGCCGACCTCGCCGCGTTCGTGCAGGCTGCGCTTCCGCAGGTTGCGCGCGACGGCCGACTCGTGGCGATGAAGGGCGTGCACCCGGACGCCGAGCTCGCGGAGCTCCCGCCCAGCGTGGAGGTCGAGGAGATTCTCGTGCTCGCCGTGCCCTTCCTCGAAGGCGCGCGCCACCTCGTCGTCATGCGACGCCGGACCTGACCGCCACCGCGCTGCCGATCGGAGCCCCATGAAATCCCCGCGCATCATCGCCGTTGCGAACCAGAAGGGCGGCGTCGGCAAGACGACCACCGCCGTCAATCTCTCCGCGAGCCTGGTCGCGATGAAGCGGAGGGTGCTGTTGATCGACCTCGATCCGCAGGGCAACGCCACGACCGGCTCCGGCATCGACAAGCGCGCGCAGACGCAGAACGTCTACCAGGTGCTGCTCGGTGAGCGCTCGATCGCCGACGTGCGCCTGGCCTCGCCCTCGGGGGGCTACGACCTGGTCCCGGCGAACCGCGATCTCGCCGGCGCGGAGGTGGAGCTGGTCGACATGCCCGAGCGGGAGACGCGCCTCAAGGACGCGCTCACCGAGGCGATCGCGCAGATGAAGAACGCGATCGACGTGATCGCCTCCGACTACGACTTCATCATCCTCGACTGTCCGCCCTCGCTGTCGCTGCTCACGCTGAACGGACTGTGCGCCGCGGACAGCGTGCTGATCCCGATGCAGTGCGAGTACTACGCGCTCGAGGGACTGTCCGACCTCGTGCAGACGCTGAAGAAGGTGCGCGCGCACCTCAACCCCCGGC
>CAYQAF010000201.1:0-4843 GCA_964415375.1 uncultured Alcaligenaceae bacterium | reverse complement strand
CCCATGCGCCACGGCGCGTACACGACCACGAGTTCGGTCATGCGGCTGAACAGCGCCGTGCGCTTCGGGGAGTCCGGCATCGCCCGCGCCTCCGCGTAGAGCTTGTTGAAGTCGGGCAGGTTGAAGCGCGCGTTGTTCTCCTGCCCGGCGTTCGGTCCGTAGAGAAGCTGCATGAAGTTCTCGGCATCCGGGTAGTCGGCGTTCCAGCCGTCGCCGCGCATCGGGATCATGCCCTGCCGAGACATCTTGCGCATCTCGGGAAGCTTCTCCTTCCTGAACTCCATCCTGAGCCCGATCGCGTCCATGTTCTTCCTCCACAGCTCGTCGCCCTGCCGCGCCGCGGACACCGGCGTCGACCAGCGCTCGAGAACGAGCGGCTTGCCGTCGGGCAACTCGCGGTAGCCGTCGCCATTGCGGTCGCGGTAACCGAATTTGTCGAGGAGCGCCCGCGCCGCGCCCGGGTCGTAGACCTGCGCGTTGGTGCGCAGCTTCGGGTCGAAGCCCTCGATGCCCGGCGGAATCGGTCCGGTCGCGGCGACCGCCCGGCCCTTCGCCAGCACGCGGATCGCTTCCTCGATGTTGTAGCCCATGCCGATTGCGCGGCGCAGTGCCACCTTCTCAGGCGTGTAGCCGCCGACGACCGGGTTCTCCATGTTGAAGTACGTGAAGCTCACGTTGGGGCGCGTCTGCACGTAATGCCGGATCCCGGACGAGGCGAGATTGGGCTTGAGTCGTCCGTTGTCCAGCGCGACGTCGGTGAACTCCGCCGGAATGGCGGACAGCAGGTCGACCTCGCCCTTGAGGAACGCGAGCCAGCGCGCCTGGCCCTCCTCGATCACCGAGATCTCGATGCGCGGCACCAGCGGCAGCCGCTTGTCCTTCAGCGCCGCGACCAATGGCTGCGACGCCGCCGGCACGGGCCCGACCGGCACGTAGGCGACGCGGCGAAAGCCCGGATTCGCTTCGAGGACGATGCGCGAGCTCCGCTTGTACTCCCCGAGGCGGTAGGCGCCCGTGCCGACGGGGTGGGCGCCGATGTCGCGCCCGTACGCCTCGACGACCTCCCGTGCGACGGCACCCATGTTCGGCACGGCGAGCACGTAGGCGAACCGGTAGTCGGGCGACTTGAGCCGGATCTTCAGCGTGTATCGGTCGACGACCTCGAGGCCGGTCAGTGGCGCGTCGTAGTCGAACTTGCCCGTGCGCGTCGCCGCGGCCTGGGCCTCGTCGCCGCCGACCAACTTGCCTTCGACCAGCCACGCCCACGGCGAGCGCTGCACCGGGTCGAGGTGACGCTTGATGCTGTAGGCGTAGTCGGCGGCAGTCAGTTCCCGCGGCACGCCCTTGAACGCGGGATCCGGCGTGAACATGATGCCCTTGCGCACGCGGCAGACGTAGGTGCGGCCGCTGTCCTCGACCGTCGGCAACGATTCGAGCGTGCGCGGCACGAGCCGCACCGGACGCGCGAGGTAGTCGTAGTCGAGCATCGACTCGATGATGTTGTCGATCACCGAGTCGGAGGCCGCGTCGGAGGCGAACGCCGGGTCGAAGCTCGTCTCGGCGATCGCGAACGCGATCCGCAGCGTCTTCGCGGGCTCGGCGGCGCGCGCATCCGCACCGGCGAGCGTCGCGGCCAGCGCGAGGGCGGCCGCGAGCGCCAGCGCGCCGGTGCGCGACAACCCGCGGCAGCGGGACAATGACTGCATCGACGACATGGTTCCTCCCCGAGGAGCGGCGCGTAATGCTAGCACTGGTGTCGAAGGCCGATCGGCCGCGCGTCGGGGCATAATCGTTGCGCCACGACCTCCCGGAGCCGCCATGTCCAAGATCCCCGCCGCGCTCGCCACCGGCCTCCTGCTCCTCGCGCTCGGCGCGCCCCACGCCGCCGCCCAGGCGCCGGCGCCGAAGACCACGGTCGCCACGTTTGCCGGCGGCTGCTTCTGGTGCATGGAGCCGCCCTACGACAAGATCCCCGGCGTGATTTCCACGACGTCGGGCTACATGGGGGGCAAGAAGCGCTACCCGACGTACGAGGAAGTCTCGGCCGGATTCACCGGGCACACGGAGGTGGTCCAGGTGGCCTACGACCCGTCGAAGGTGAGCTACCAGCAGCTGCTCGAGGTGTTCTGGCGCAACATCGACCCGACGGTGAAGGACAAGCAGTTCTGCGACGAGGGCAGCCAGTACCGCACCGCGATCTTCGTTCACGACGATGCCCAGCTGAAGGCGGCCGAGGCGTCGAAGGCGGCGCTCGACCAGACCAAGCCGTTCAAGGACCCGATCGTCACGCCGATCCAGTTGGCCGGGGAGTTCTGGGCCGCCGAGGACTACCACCAGGACTATTACCTCAAGAACCCGGTACGCTACAGCTACTACCGCACCGGATGCGGGCGCGACGCCCGGCTGAAGCAGTTGTGGGGCGCCCCCGCGGGCAAGTGAGCGCCGCGAACGGCGGCAGCCGAGGGCGTCGCTTCAGAAGAGACCGAGGCTCGAGGCGCCGGCGCCGACGAGCGCCGAGGCACCACCCAGCATCGTGATCGCGACCCCGATGAACTCGGCCTGCGCGCCCGCTTCGACGCCGAGCACGTGATGCACGCCGAGCCAGTACAGGTAGAGCGTGTGGCAGAGGGCGACGACGGACACGATCACGAAGATCGGCACGACCAGCACGGCGCCGGCGAGCAGCACCGGAATCGCTCCGAACGTCGCCACCTTGAGTGCCGCCACGAAATCGCGCGAGCTGCCGTACATCGGCGCGATCAGCCGGAAGATCGCCGCCAGCAGGAAGATCGAGCCGATCGAGCCGAACAGCGTCGCCATGCCGGCCGCGTAGATCTCGTCGGGCGGGACCAGGTAGCCGGCAGCCGGATTCCAGCTCGCGTCGAAGGTCTTCATGCCGATCACCGTCGCGGTCGGCGGGATCAGCGACAGCGGCAGGATGTAGCTGCGCACCAGCGTACCGACGCGGATGGTCTCGCGCGCGATCTCGTCCCACTCCGCCCGCGGATAGAACAGCAGCAGAAAGATGCGTCGCACGATCACCGTACCGAGTATAGCGGCGGGCGGCGACCGGCGCGCGCAAGCCTGTCAGTCCCGCGTGTCCGCGATTGACCCGAGCGCACGCAGGCGGCGATACTCCCCCGCAGGGCGGCGCGCCGGGTCCAGGTAGGAGATGCAGGCGATGGAGATGAAGAAGCTCAATGCCGGCAACCTGCGCGCCGCCGGCTACGACGAGAAGACCCGTACGCTGGTCGTCGAACTGACGTCGGGCCGGTTCGAATACGCCGGGGTCTCGTCCGAGGTCTGGCGGCGACTGTCCACGTCGTCGTCGCCGTGGAGCTATTTCCGCGACAACATCGAGGAAGAGCTGGCCGCGAAGCGCCTGCGCTAGGACCGGGCGTTGGCCGGCATCGCCCGGCATTGACCGGCGTCAATCCCGGCCGCGGCGCGCCCTGCGATCCTCGTAACCGACGGTACGGCCCCCGCCGAACCCCCGAGGAGTGTTGCATCCCATGGCCGCCAAAGTGCCTCCCATCACCACCGCGGAAAGGAGCGCCCTCGAATCGCGCCTGCACGAACGCCAGCGCGCGCTCCGGGGCGAGATCCGCGCGCACCTCAAGGGCACCGGAGACAGCGGCGTCGTCGGGCTCTCCAGCGTTCCCACCGAGACCGACGACTGGGGCGTGGGCGACGAAATGGCGGCGCGTGACATCGCGGAGGCCCGGCACCTGCTCGCGGAGCTTGCCGACGTCGAGGGCGCGCTGCGTCGGGTCACTGCCGGGTCCTATGGCGAGTGCCTCGACTGCGGTGACGCGATTGCCGCGGCGCGGCTCAACGCGTACCCCGCCGCCACTCGTTGCATCGACTGCCAGGGCGCGTTCGAGAGGCGCGAAGCCGGCCCGCCGCTGACGGCGGTCTGACCTCCGCCGCAGGGTCTAGGCGGTCCTCCGATTCGCCGTACGCGCAGGCGCGGCACGTCCCGCCTTGGCCGAAGGCCCCGCGAAACGCGCGATCCAGTCGAAGAACTCGCGGTACCAGAGTCGCGAGTTCTTCGGCTTCAGGATCCAGTGGTTTTCGTCGGGGAAGTAGACGAGCCGCGCCGGCACGCCCTTCGCCTTCAGCGTGTTGTAGTACTGCAGCGCCTGCGTTGCCGGCACGCGATAATCCAGTTCGCCGTGGATCACCAGCGTGGGCGTCTGCGCGGAGCCGACATGGTGGTGCGGCGACTGCTTCAGCACGCGGGCCTCGTCCTCCCAGTGGAATGCACCGAGCTCCTCGCCGAAGAAGCGGTAGCCGTCGGTCGCCATCATGCTCACCCAGTCGTAGCAGCCGGCGTGGCACACGAACGCGCGGTAGCGGTCGGTGTGGCCGTTCATGTACGCGACCATAAAGCCGCCGTAGCTGCCGCCGGTGGCCACCAGGCGCTCGCGGTCGATGTAGCCCTGGCGCAACAGGAAGTCGGTCGCCGCCTCGACGTCGGCCAGCTCCTTCTCGCCGTAGCGCGTGGTGATCGTCTCGAGGAAGCGCTGCCCGAATCCCGACGAGCCGTGGTAGTTGACGGCGACGACGACGTGGCCCGTGCCCGCGAACACCTGCCCGTTCCAGCGGAAGTGCCAGCCGTCGTGGTGCGCCGCGTGCGGGCCGCCGTGGATCGAGTGCAGCAGCGGCCACTTGCGCGCCGGGTCGAAGTCCGGGGGATAGGTGACGAACACCTGCACCGGCTCGCCACCCCAGCCCTTGACTGTGAACTCGCGCGTCTCACCCATCGCGTGCCGCCCGAGCAGCACCTCGTTCAGGTGCTCGATCGCGTGCTCGCCCGAGCCGTCGCCCGTCGCGGCGAACA
>CAYQAF010000200.1:0-4848 GCA_964415375.1 uncultured Alcaligenaceae bacterium | reverse complement strand
CTGCGGACCGGGCACGTTGGTCATCACCGCCGTGGCGTTGCGCGCGAGCGCCGTGAGCAGCACTTCCTGCAGCATGCGCGGTCCGGATCCCATCGCCGCGAGGAGGCCGAGGGCGAGTACCGGCTGGTAGCTGCCCTTCAGCGCGTCCATGTTGGCGCGGACCGCGTACAGGCGCTCGACCGGGTTCTCGATGCCGATCGGCAGGTCGAGGAACACGAGCCCGAACTGGTTGCCGAGCTTGTAGGCCCTCTCCATCGGCCGCAGGTTGACCGGCACGAGGGCGCGCACCGTCACGCCGTCGGTCCGGTCGCCCTTCGCGTGCAGATAGGCGCGCATCGCGCCGGCGACGCACGACAGCAGCACGTCGTTGACCGACGCGCCCAGCGCGCGGCCGATGGCCTTGACCTCGTCGAGCGGCAACGGCTCGGCCCACGCGACGCGCTTCGCCGGCCCGGGTCGCCCCTTGAAGCGTGTCCGCGAGTCCTCGCCCATCGTCGCGAGCCTGGCGAGCTCGGCCGTCAGCGCCGAGCCCTGATTGGCGAGGGCGACGGCCTTCGAGGGGTCGTTCCAGAGGTCCGCGCCTCGCTCGACCAGCAGCGATCCGACCTGCATCGCGGTCTTCATCACGCCCGACATGGGACTGATCAGCGCGGCGAGCGCGGACTCGTCGTCCGCGCGCGCCTTGCGCTTCGGCGGGTTGAACGGCATCGCGGGCGGACCGTCGTGGCCGGCATCCGTCATCGACAGCATCACGCGCACCAGCGCCATCCCGTCGGCATAGCTGTGGTGGATGCGCACGATCAGTGCACTGCCGCCCCGGTAGTTCTCGACCAGGTGGTACTGCCACATCGGCCGCGCGGGGTCGAGCGGCGTGGCGATCAGCCGCGACACCAGCGTCTGCAGCTCGCGCTTGCCGGCGCGACCCGGCAGGGCGATGTGCACCGCGTGGCGGTCGATGTCGAAGTCGCGGTCGGTCTCCCAGACGGCGTAGCCCCGATGCTCGACCGCCCGCTGGCGAAACCGCCGGAACACCAGGAAGCGCTCCTCGACGACCCGCTTCAGGCGCGCGAAATCGACCTTCTCGCGGAAGATCATCACGCCGCAGATCATCATCAGGTTGTGCGGGCGATCCATCCGCAGCCAGGCGGTGTCGACCGCGGATACCTTGTCGCGCCGAAACGGGACGGCCATGGCGGGAAGCGGGGGCGTCGTGAGGTGGAGAGGCGACGCGCGTTCGTTGCGCGCGTCTTCGCGTTTGCACTAAAGTAGCACGAATTTCCGGCACCCGAGGAGGAGGATCCGCATGGCCGCTGCCCCGAAGAAGGACGACCTGAAGCCCAAGTTCGAAGCCGCCGCCGCCGCGGCCAAGCAGACCAGGAAGAAGCCCGACAATGCGACGCTGCTCAAGCTCTACTCGTACTACAAGCAGGCGACCGACGGCGACGTGAAGGGGGACCGGCCCGGCGGTTTCGACTTCGTCGGCGGCGCGAAGCACGACGCCTGGGCGAAGCTCAAGGGCATGTCGGTCGACGAGGCGATGACGAATTACATCAAGCAGGTCGAGAAGCTGAACCGCGACTGAGCGAGGCGCGCGAGGCGCCAGCCGAGCGCAGGACGGCCGCACGCGGCGGCCAAAGGCCAGGGCCGAAGGCCGCGTCGCCGCGTGCGGACGGGGCGGCCGATGCGGCTCGCTCCCAAGCAACGGCGCCGCTCGCGAGGCCGCCGAAGCGCCCGTCGCCGAGCGATGGAGATCGGCCGACGTGCCATGGCCCCGGCCTTGCGGCAGCGGCACAACGAGGCCGACGGAGCGCTCGCACGACCCGGGCCGACGGTGTGGAATGCACAGGGCCCGCCGGGGTGTCCCGGCGGGCCCTGTCGTCAAACCGTCGCGGCCGTGACGGATCAGCTGCCGGACAGCGCCTTGGTTATCAGGCCGCCTTGCGCTTCGTCGTCTTGCGTGCGCGCGGCGGTCTTGCCGTGGCCGGCTCGACCGCGGCTTCTGCCGCTGTCGACTTCCGGACCCGCGCCGGACGTTTTGCCGAGCGCTTCGCAGTGGGCTTGGCGACCTTGGCCACCGGCAGCGGTCCCCGCCCTTCCGCCTTGAGCAGCGCATTCACCGCCTCGGAGAGCGCATCCACGCGCTCCGCGAGCCGCTCGACATCGTTCTGGGTGTAGACCCCGAGCTTCGACAGCGCGCGCGCCACGCGATCCTCGAACACCTGTTCCAGCTTGTCCCACGTGCCGCCGGCCATCGCATGCACCTCCTTCGCCTTTTGCGCTGCAGCACCTGCCGCCGCCGCCGCGGTTTCCGTCGCGGCGCGCCGCGTCCGGCTTTCGAGGCTCCGACCCTGGTCGACCAGCGTCTCGAACACCTTCATGCCCTCGGCCTGCGCGCGGGAGAACGCTCCCAGGCCCGCGAGCCAGATCTGCCGTGACGACTCGAGGATTCCCTGTGGCATGCCCTCCAGGTCCTCGATGTGCGCCTTCGCCTGTGCCTTGGCCTTCTTGAGCATCCACCACTCCTCGGTTCGCCCTCTGGCGAGCTGCTCGTGCATTCTAGGGCCCGCCGTCTAGAGCCGGCATTCTAAAGGGAGGAACGGACGGCGCGCATCGCTATAATCCGCCGACCAACGCGGCCTCGCGTCCGTCCCGCGAGCCCCCGCCGGCAAGCCGCCCACCGCGTTCCCAAGCGGCGGTCACGCCGGCAGCCATTCCCAAGGAGGATTTCATGGCGTACTTCGTCACCGGCGCGACCGGCTTCATCGGCCGCTATCTCGTCGAGAAGCTGCTGGCACGCGGCAAGCCGATCTACGTGCTCGTGCGCCGCGGCTCCATGAAGAAGCTCGATGCGGCCCGCGAGGCCTGGGGTGCGAACGAGAAGCAGGTGATTGCCATCGCCGGCGATCTCACCAAGCCGAGCCTCGGCGTGTCCGACGCCGACCTGCGCAGGCTGAAGGGCAAGATCGACCACGTCTTTCACCTCGCGGCGCTCTACGACCTCGCGGCGCCGGCCGAAGAGCAGCAGGCCGCCAATGTCGACGGCACGCGCAACGCGGTTCGCTTCGCGGAAGCCGTCAACGCCGGCTGCTTCCACCTCGTGAGCTCGATCGCGGCGGCGGGCCTCTACGACGGCGTGTTCCGCGAGGACATGTTCGAGGAGGCCGAGGACCTCGACCACCCGTACTTCCGCACCAAGCACGACTCGGAGGCGGTGGTCCGGCGCGAGTGCAAGCGGCCGTTCCGCATCTACCGGCCGGGCTTCGTCATCGGCCACAGCCGGACCGGCCACATCGACAAGATCGACGGGCCCTACTACTTCTTCAAGACGATCCAGAAGATGCGGAGCCTGCTGCCCCCGTGGATGCCGACGATCGGCATCGAGGGCGGGCGCATCAACATCGTCCCCGTCGACTACGTCGCCGACGCGCTCGACCACATCGCCCACAAGAAGGGCCTCGACGGCAGGTGCTTCCACCTGACCGACCCGGAACCCTACCGCATCGGCGAGGTGCTGAACATCTTCGCGAAGGCCGGGCACGCGCCGCTGATGACGATGCGCGTCAACGCGCGCATGTTCGGCTTCATCCCGGCGCCGATCGTCTACGGCCTCGCCGGCCTCGCCCCGGTGAAGCGCGCGATGAAGGTCGTGCTCACCGACCTCGGCATTCCCCGCGACGTCTTCCAGTTCATCAACTGGCCGACGCGCTACGACAATCGCGAGACGGCGAAGGCGCTGAAGGGCTCCGGCATCGGCGTGCCGCCGCTCGACACCTATGCCGCGAAGATCTGGGACTACTGGGAGCGCAATCTCGACCCGGACCTGTTCATCGACCGCACGCTCTCCGGCCGCGTCAAGGGCAAGGTGTGCGTCGTCACCGGCGGCTCGTCCGGCATCGGGCATGCGACGGCGCTGAAGCTCGCCGAGGCCGGCGCGAAAGTCGTGATCGTCGCACGCGACCCCGAGAAGCTCGGTGCGGTGAAGCAGGAGATCGAGGACCAGGGCGGGACCTGCTTCACCTACTCGTGCGACCTCGCCGACATGGCGTCGATCGACGCGCTGGCGCAGAAGGTTCTCGCCGATCATGGCACCGTCGACTTCCTGGTCAACAACGCCGGCCGCTCGATCCGGCGCGCGGTATTGAACTCGCTCGACCGCTTCCACGACTTCGAGCGCACGATGCAGCTCAACTACTTCGGCGCGGTGAAGCTGATCCTCGCCTTCCTGCCGAAGATGGCCGAGCAGCGACGCGGCCACATCATCAACATCAGCTCGATCGGCGTGCTGTCGCGCGCGCCGCGCTTCTCCGCGTACGTCGCTTCGAAGTCGGCGCTCGACGCGTTCACGGAGTGCGCGGCCTCGGAGTTCCTGGACAAGGGCGTCCACACGACGAACATCAACATGCCGCTGGTGCGCACGCCGATGATCGCGCCGACGAAGATCTACGAGAACGTGCCCACGCTCTCGCCCGAGGAGGCGGCCGGGCTCGTGGTCGACGCGATCGTGCACCGCCCGGTGCGGATCGCGACGCGCCTCGGCGTGTTCGCCGCGGTCTGCCACGCGATCGCGCCCAAGCTCACCCAGGTAATGCTCAACTCGGCGTTCCACATGTTCCCCGACTCCTCGGCGGCGCAGGGGAAGAAGGGCGGCGAACAGAAGCCCCTCACGCCCGAGCAGATCGCCTTCGCCCAGATCACCCAAGGCATACATTGGTAGAAGGGGGCAGGGCCCTCCCCTACCGCGCCCGCTCGATCTCCTCGGCGAGGTGGCCGAACACCTGCGGGTCGCGCAGCAGCGCGTTGTGCGCGACGCCGCCCAGCGCGATGTTGTCGCCGAACGGGATCCGCGAC
>CAYQAF010000199.1:0-4864 GCA_964415375.1 uncultured Alcaligenaceae bacterium | reverse complement strand
CCCGGACAGCAGCACGTCCGGCACGCGCCCGCCGGCGTAACTCTCCGGCCGAGTGTAATGCGGGCAATCCAGCAACCCTTCCGCGAACGACTCCTGCTCGGCCGATGCGGCGTCGTGCAGCGCCCCCGGCAGCTGCCGCACGACCGCGTCGATCAGCATCAGCGACGGCAGCTCGCCGCCGGACACGACGAAGTCGCCGATCGCGATTTCCTCGTCGACTTCGCGGGCGATCAGCCGCTCGTCGATGCCTTCGTAGCGCCCGGCGACCAGCACATAGCCCGCCTCGCGCGCCGCCGCGAGTTCCGCCACGCGCCGGTGCGTGAGCCGACTGCCGGCGGGCGACAGGTGGATCGTCCGCGTACCGGCAACGCCTGCTTCCCGCTGCGCCGCGCGGGCCGCCGCGAGCGCCTTCTCGAGCGGCTCCGCCATCATCACCATCCCCGGCCCGCCGCCGTACGGCCGGTCGTCGATCGTGCGGTAGCTGTCGGTCGCAAAGTCGCGCGGATTCCACGCCCCCAGCGACCACAGCCCCCGCTCTCTCGCTCGTCCGGTCACGCCGAACGCGGCAGCGTGGAGGACCAGCTCCGGAAAGATCGTGACGACGTCGAAGCGCATCATCCGCCCGCGGCGCTAGTAATCCAGGCCCCAGTCGACCTCGACCCGGCCGGCCTCGCGATCGACCGCGTCGACGAGCGCGGCAACGAACGGCACGAGCCTCACCGCACCGTCGTCCGCCGCGACGCGCATGACCGGGTGCGCGCCGAACGAGTCCACTGCCTCCACCTTTCCGAGCGTCTCGCCGCGACGGTTCACGACCATCATCCCGACCAGATCGCCCACGTACATCTCGTCGTCACGGAGCGGTGGCAACGCATCGCGCGGCACCGCGACCAGCGACCCCTTCAGCACCGCCGCAGCCTCACGCGTGTCGATGCCCGCGAGCTTCGCCACCACCGTATCGGCGTGGACCCGGGCGGATTCGACCGGCCATGCCTTGCCTTCGAGACCTTCGCGCGGCACGAGCCACCACGCGGGATAGTCGGCCAGCGCGTCGGTCGCCGCCGTGAACGGGGCGACCTTGACCCAGCCGCGCACGCCGTAGGGACCCATGACGCGGCCCATCACGACCGGGCGGCCGGAGGAAGCGGCGTTCAGGCCGCGGCCGGCGCCACCGCGCCCGGCGCCGGCGCGCGCTTGACGAGCATCGCGACGGTGTCCGAGAGCTTCGCGCCGCGTTGTTGCCAATAGGTGATGCGGTCGTGGACGAGGCGCAAGCCTTCCTCCTTTTCGCCGGCGATCGGGTTGTAGAACCCGACGCGCTCGATGAAGCGACCGTCGCGGCGGTTGCGCGAATCGGCGACGACGATGTTGTAGAAGGGGCGCTTCTTGGCGCCGCCACGGGCAAGGCGGATGACGACCATGGGAATGGTTCCCGGTGAGCGGAAAAAAGACGCTGATTATAAGGGGAAAATGGTCCGACCGGCAACCCCGCCCCGCGATCGGGGCGGCAGGCGGGCGCCAGGGTGCCGCGGTGCTGGCGTGGCCCCTGCTTCGCGAGCCCGCACTGCTAACGCATGCCCGGCAACATGCCCTTCATGCCGCGCAGCATCTTCTGCATGCCGCCCTTGGCGACCATCTTCATCATCTTCTGCGCCTGCTCGAACTGGTTGAGCAGCTGGTTCACTTCCTGGACGGTGACCCCTGCCCCCGTGGCAATGCGCCGCTTGCGCGACGCCTTGATCAGCTCGGGCTTGGTACGCTCCAGGCGCGTCATCGAGTTGATGATGCCCTCGATGCGGGCGATCTTGCGCTCGTCCACCTGCTGGCCCTGCGCGGCCCGCGCGAGCTCGGCCGGGAGCTTGTCGAGCATCGCCGAGATCCCGCCCATCTTGCGCATCTGCGCGACCTGCTCCTTGTAGTCCTCGAGGTCGAAGCCCTTGCCGGTCTTGACCTTCTTCGCGAGCTTCTGCGCCTTCTCGACGTCGACGGTGCGGTGCGCGTCCTCGATCAGCGACAGCACGTCGCCCA
Source organism: uncultured Alcaligenaceae bacterium (assembly GCA_964415375.1). Taxonomy (GTDB): domain Bacteria; phylum Pseudomonadota; class Gammaproteobacteria; order Burkholderiales; family Casimicrobiaceae; genus VBCG01. Next base: position 2,836 of record CAYQAF010000199.1, on the reverse strand, counting down.
TGCCGAGGATGCGCGAAGCCATCCGCTCGGGATGGAAGACCTCGAGACCGGTAACCTTCTCGGCCACCCCGGCGAACTTGATCGGCGCGCCGGTGACGTGCCGAACCGAGAGCGCCGCGCCGCCGCGCGAATCGCCGTCGAGCTTGGTCAGGATGACGCCGGTGAGCGGCAGCGCCTCGCGGAACGCGCGCGCGGTGTTGACCGCGTCCTGGCCCTGCATCGCGTCGACGACGAACAGCGTCTCGATCGGGCGTACGGCGGCGTGCAACTCGCGAATCTCCGCCATCATCGGCTCGTCGATCGAGAGTCGACCGGCGGTGTCGACGATCACCACGTCGTGGTAGTGCCTGCGCGCCCAGTCCACTGCGGCCTCGGCGATCGCCACCGGCTTCTGGTCGGGCGTCGACGGGAAGAAATCGGCGCCGACCTGCGGCGCGAGCAGGCGGAGCTGGTCGATCGCGGCCGGCCGGTAGACGTCGGCGGACACGAGCAGGACCTTCTTCTTCCGCTCCTCGCGCAGGTGCCGCGCGAGCTTTGCGGCCGTCGTGGTCTTGCCGGCTCCCTGGAGGCCGGCGAGCAGGAACACCGCCGGCGGCTGCGTGGCGAGGTCGAGCGGCTCGGCCGCGCCCCCCATAAGCGCCGTGAGCTCGCGATGCACGATGCCGATCAGCGCCTGCCCCGGTGTCAGCGATCCGACCACCTCCTCACCCAGCGCCCGCTCGCGCACGCGCGCGACGAAGTCCTTGACGACGGGCAACGCGACGTCCGCCTCGAGCAGCGCGAGCCGGACTTCGCGCAGCGCCTCCTGGATGTTCTCGTCGGTGAGCCGCGCCTGGCCGCGCAGCTGCTTCACGACCCGTGACAGGCGTTCGGTGAGGTTCTCGAGCATGGACGATCAGTGGCCGGAATCGGTTGGGTGACTGGGAACTCGGTGCACGATGACTGCGGGGCGAGTGCGGCGTGCCTGCCGGCGCTGTCACCGGCGCGATGTCGGCTTGCGGTAAACTGCTCCGCGGAGCGGCGGTTGTCGACGCCTCGAGGACCTGGCGGGCGCCTTCGCGCCGCAGCGCGCACTGCGCTTCGCCCGGCGGGACGCGCCGGGCTGCGAACAAATGGCGATTCTAATTCATGTCCTGGCCGCCGCCCTCTACGGCATGGCGGCGTGGGCGCGCTGGCCGACGGCGGGCAAGCCCCCGACCGGGAGTGGTGCGGCCGCCCGATGGCTCCTTCCGCTGGCCCTCGGGGTGCACGCGGCGGCGCTCGTGCCTGCCATCGCCACGCCCGACGGGCTCGACATCTCGCTGCCGAACTCGGTGTCGCTCGTCGCGGGGCTCGTCGTGGTCGTCGCCTGGGCCAGCGGATTCCTGCGCTCGCTGCCCGGCAGCGCCGCGATCGTGCTGACGGTGGCCGCGGTGGCGGCGCTCCTCCCTGCGCTCTTCCACGACCCGCACCGTACCTCGTTCGCGGGGGAGACCTGGGCGACGCTCCACATCGCGGTGGCGCTCGCCGCGTACGCGATCCTGCTCGTTGCCGCGCTGGCGGCGCTCCTGATGACCGGCCTCGAGAAGCGCCTGCACCGGGGCCTTCCCGCGACGGCGGGCGACGGCACCCCGCCGCTGCTGACGCTCGAGCGCTACCTGTTCCGCCTGATCGCCGCCGGGTTCGTGCTCCTCTCTCTCACGCTCGCCTCGGGCGCGCTGTTCTCGGAGCAGGTCTTCGGGCGGCCCTTCAAGCTCACCCACAAGAGCCTGTTCTCGGTCCTCGCCTGGCTCACCTTCGGAGCACTGCTCTTCGGGCGCTGGCGCTTCGGGTGGCGGGGGCGACGGGCCCGGATCTGGATCCTCGCCGGCGCAGGGCTCCTGGTGCTCGCCTACCTCGGCAGCAAGTTCGTGCTCGAGGTCCTGCTGCAGCGCTAGCGCCGCCGCCCGGTGCCGCAGGGGCGGGTTAAGCCGAGCCGACGATTCCGGCCCGCTCGTCCTCAGTGGGAACATCGGCCCTCAACCCGATCCCCGATGCCTCTGTCCTGAAACCCGGCCCGTGGACGAAATCCCGCTACCGACGCTCGTCGCCGTGCTCGCAGTGCTGCTCCTGCTCTCCGGGCTGTTCTCGCTCGCCGAGACCGCGATGATGGCGTCGAACCGCTATCGCCTGAAGCACCGCGCCGCGCGCGGCGAGCGTGGCGCGAAGCTCGCGCTGTCGCTGCTCGGCCGGACCGACCGGCTGCTCGGCGTGATCCTGCTCGGCAACAATCTGATCAACGCCGCGTCGGCGACGCTGACCGCGATCATTGCCGAGCGTCTCTTCGGCGAGGAGCAGTGGGCGCTGGCGGCGGGCACCGTCGCGGTCACGTTCGCGATCCTGGTCGTCTCGGAGATCACGCCCAAGGTGATCGGCGCCGCGCACGCGGACCGCCTCGCGCCGTACGTCTCCTATGCGCTCGTGCCGCTCTTGAAGCCGCCGGTCACGTGGATCGTCGGCTTCGTCAATGTGTTCGTGCAGGGCGCGCTGCGGCTGCTGCGCATCCGCCCGCCGGCGGACACCGGCGCCACGCTCACGCCCGACGAGGTGCGTTCGCTGGTGCTCGAGGGCCAGTACTTCCGCGGCAAGCACCGGGCGCTGCTCGCCAACCTGTTCGAGCTCGACCAGGTCACCGTCGACGACGTGATGACCCCCCGCCACCAGATCCACGGCATCGACGTCGCGACCAAGCCCGCGCACCTGCGCCAGCAGCTCGCGACGAGCTACCACACGCGCATGCCGGTCTACGAGGGCTCGCTGGACACCCGCAAGTCCGCCCTGCGCCGGTACGGCTCGAACTTCCTGCACGTGATGGCGA
>CAYQAF010000198.1:0-4865 GCA_964415375.1 uncultured Alcaligenaceae bacterium | reverse complement strand
CAGCCGGATCGACCGCAGCGCGTCGTCGTTGCCGGGGATCACGTAATCCACCCGGCTGGGATCGTTGTTGGTGTCGACCACTGCCACCACCGGGATGCCGAGCTTGTTGGCCTCGGTGACGGCATTCTTCTCGTGGCCCACGTCGATTACGAACATGGCGTCGGGCAGACCTTCCATGTTCTTGATTCCACCGAGACTCTGCTCCAGCTTGTCACGCTCGCGGGCAAGGTCCAACGCCTCCTTCTTACTGAAGCGCTCGATGGTGCCGGTCTCGAACATGGCCTCCAAGTCCTTCAACCGCTTGATGGACTGCTTGATGGTCTTGAAGTTGGTCAGCATGCCGCCGAGCCAGCGGTGGTTGACGTAGGGCATGTTGCACCGCAGCGCCTCCTCGCGGATGGCATCCCGTGCCGCGCGCTTGGTGCCGACGAACAGGATGCGCCCACCGTTGGCGGCCAGGGTGCTCATGAAATTCAACGCATCCTGGAAGAGCGGGACCGTCTTCTCCAGATTGATGATGTGGATCTTGTTGCGGTGCCCGAAGATGAAGGCACCCATCTTGGGGTTCCAGTAGCGGGTCTGGTGGCCGAAATGGACGCCGGCCTCCAGCATCTGACGCATCGTGACGGACATGATCAGGTGTTCCTTGTCAGGGTTGGGTTCCAGCACCCCGGCGGCGACATCCCCTTCGGCCCGATGAAGAGCTTGGGGGACACCCTGAACCCGCGGGGCGCGCGATTGCAGCCCGGTGCCGTCGCGGTCCCGCCCATGGCAGGGAAATGCCGCACGAACCCGAGCTAACTTGATATTCTAGCACGGTTTCTCACCGCCTCCCACCCTGACGATGACTTCCGTCCCCGACTACCTTGCCGTTCGCGGTGCCCGCGCCGATGCCGACGGGATTACCGACTTCGGGAACCCCGCGGGCGAATGGGCCGCCGCCGCCACCGGCGCGGTGGTCGCCGACGCGTCTTCGACCGGCGTGCTCGTCGTCGAAGGCGCCGATGCCGCTGCCTTCCTGCATGGGCAGTTGTCGAGCGACGTCAAACGCCTCGCCCGCGGCGACGGCGTGTGGACGAGCTACAACTCGCCGAAAGGCCGCATGCTCGCGACGGCGTTCATCTACCGTCCTGACGCGGGTCCCGAGGATCGCTTCGAGGCGCTCGTCGCCGCCGACCTCGCCGAAGCCGTCCGCAAGCGCCTTGCGATGTTCGTGCTCCGCTCCAAGGTCGCGATCGCCGACGATACCCCGGCGTGGGTACGGCTGGGCGTTGGCGGTCCCGGCGCCACCGACGCCGTCGCGAAGGCGTTCGGGCGTGCGCCGCCGTCGGGCGGCGCCGTCACCCACGACGGGACGAGGATCGTCCGCCTGCCCGACGGACGCTTCCTCGTGCTGGTGCAGGTCGCCAACGCGCCCACCGTGTTCGATGCGCTCGCGCGCGTGGCCGTGCCCGCCGGCGCACCGGTCTGGACTTGGCTCGGCATTCGGTCGGGCGTGCCGATGGTCACCGCCGCGACCCAGGACCGTTTCGTCGCGCAGACGGCGAACTGGGACGCGATCGGCGGGGTCGACTTCCACAAGGGCTGCTACCCGGGCCAGGAAATCGTCGCGCGCACCCAATACCTCGGTCGCCTAAAGGAACGGCTGTTCGCGTACGCGACCGCCTCGTGCCCGCCCGCACCCGGATCGCGGCTCTTCGGTCCCCCCTTCGGCGACCAACCGTGCGGGACCGTGGTCAATGCCGCGCCGGATCCGGGCGGCGGCGCGCGATTCCTCGCGGTCGTGCAGGTCGACGCCGCCGGCGGCCCGTTGGCGGTGGGTGCGCCAGACGGACCGACTGCCACGCAGGAGCCGCTCCCTTACGCGATCCCGGCGCCGGGCGAGGCTCGCGGCCGGGTCCGCCTCTGAGGCCGCCCCGCACTTTCCGGCACGCGTCCGCGGGACGCCCCGAAGCCAGCTCCGACCTGACGAGGACACCGATGACCGCGCCGGTCCACTACTACATCTGGTATCGCGTGCCGGGCGACGCCGGGCTGGCGCGCGCCGCGGTCAATGCCGCCCTCGCGGACGTCACGCGCGCCACCGGGGTGGCCGGGCGCCTCTGCCAGCGCATCGACGACCCCTCGACGTGGATGGAGATCTACGAGCACGTGCACGACGTCCGCGTGTTCGACGCCGCGCTCGCCGCCGCGGTCATCCGGCACGACATCGGGACACACATCCCCGACGGCCGTCACGTCGAGCGCTTCATCGACCATCCATGACAGCTCGCCACGGGTCACCGGGACGCTCCTGATGTGCCTCGCGGTCCTCGCGCTGGACGCGCACCGCCGCTACGCGCTGGTGGTGGCAGCCAATCGCGACGAGTATCACGCGCGCCCCGCGGCGGCCGCGGCATGGTGGGATGCCACACTCCTCGCGGGTCGCGACCTCGAGGCCGGCGGAACCTGGCTTGGCATGACCCGTGCGGGTCGCTTCGCGCTGCTCACCAATGTGCGCGAGCCGCACCGGATCGACCGCGATGCGCCCTCCCGAGGGGCGCTCGTCCCGGGGGTGCTGACGGACCCGTCCCCCGTGCCCGGGGCGCTCGCGACCGCCCGCGAACGTGGCGCACGGCACAACGGCTTCAACCTGATCGCAGGCAGCGCCGACACGGCGGCGTGGACCTCGAACCGCGCCGAGCGCGTGGTCGAGCTCGCCCCCGGAGTGCACGGGCTCTCCAACGCGCTCCTCGACGCACCGTGGCCGAAGGTGGTGCGGACCGAAGCCGCGGTGAGCGCCTGGCTCGCCGCCGCGCGCGACGACCCCGAGCCGCTGTTCGATGCGCTGGCCGACCGTGCGACGGCCCCGGACGCCGCGCTGCCGTCGACGGGAGTCCCGCTCGAATGGGAACGCCGACTGTCGGCGCCCTTCATCGTCTCCGAGGGCTACGGCACGCGCAGCTCCACGGTGGTCACGATCGACCGCGCAGGGCACGTCAGTTTCATCGAACGCAGCTTCGACCCGTCGGGCCACCGCTGCGGCGAAGTCGTGCACCGCTTCGACGTCGCGGGGTGAGGCCCTCGCGCGCCTGACTTCAGCGCAACTTCAGCGTCATCTCGCGATGCGGGATGCCGGCCTCGTCGAATTCGGGACCGCTCGGGACGAACCCGGCGCGCGCGTAGAAGGGCATCGCCTGCGTCTGCGCGTTCAGCACGACGCGCGCGTCCCCCCGCTGGCGGGCGAGCCCGATCAAGAGGTCGAGGATCGACCGACCGACACCCCGTCCGCGCCACGGCGCGCGGACCGCCATGCGTCCGATGTGCCCGTCGGGCAGGAGCCGTCCGCAGCCGATCACGTGCCCGCTCGCGTCGAGGGCGAGCGCGTGGACGCACTGCGCATCGATGCCATCCCATTCGAGCGATTCGGGCACGCGCTGCTCGACGACGAACACCTCGTAGCGCACGTCCCGCAGTGCCGCGGCGTCGCGCGTCCAGTCGGCGACGCGCACGTGCGACCCCGTTGCGTCGCCGGACTCACGCATGGTCGCGCAGCACGAGCTCGGCCGCCCCGTCGCGGGCGATCAGCGTCGCGCGGCCACCCACCGGCAACGTCAGCTTGTCGCGAACGTGCCCGAACGGGAGCCCGGTCCATACCGGCACCCCGAAGCGTTCGCGTGCGTGCGCGACGACGGCGTCGAGGTCGTAGCCGTCGTCGTGCGCGTGGAGCTCGTAGTCGGTGAAGGCGCCGAGCAACACGGCCTTCTGCCGGCGGAGCACGCCGGCGTGGTGGAGCTGGTAGAGCAGACGCTCGACGCGATACGGGTGCTCGGCCGTATCCTCGAGGAACAGGATGCCGCCATCGACCGCGGGCAACCACGGCGTGCCGACGAGGTGCGCGACGATGGTGAGGTTGCCGCCCCAGAGCGTCCCCTCCACGACAGCGCTCGACGGCCCGTCCATCGCGAGCGACACGCCGTACTCGCGCGCATCGAGCATGCCGATGCAGTGCCTCCACGTGAACTCGCTCGGCACCCGCGCACCGAAGTCGTAGGCGGCCATCGGGCCCGCGTAGCTGATGACGCCCGCGCGAGCGAGCGCCGCCAGGCCGAACACCGTGAAGTCGGAGTGGCCCATCCACCGCTTGCCGGACCGCGCCAGCTTGGCGAAGTCGATCCGGTCGACCAGCCGGGTGAGGCCGTAGCCGCCGCGAATCGCGACGGCGACGTCGACGTCGTCGCGCTCCGCCATGCGCCGGATCGCGGCGAGGCGCGCGTCGTCGCTGCCCGCGAAACGCTGCAAGCGCTCCCTCGCGCCGCTGTCCTCGACGACGCGGTGGCCGCGCGCAAGCAGGTACTCGGCCGCACGCGTGAGCGCATCCGGATCGCTCACCGCGCCGGCGGGTGCGAAGAAGCCGAAGTCGATCGCGTGCGGCATCGCGCTACCGTCGCGCCGCGAAGAACGCGGACAGGAGCGCGCCGCACTCGTCCGCACGGACACCGCCGACGACCACCGTGTGGTGGTTGATGCGCCGCTCGGCAAAGAGGTCCACGACCGAACCGCAGGCGCCGGTCTTGGGATCGGGCGCGCCGAACACCAGGCGCGCGATGCGCGCGTGCATGATCGCTCCGGCACACATCGCGCAGGGCTCGAGCGTCACGAACAGCGACGCCTGCGGAAGGCGGTAGTTGCCGAGCGCCCGCGCCGCCTCGCGCAGCGCGCCGATCTCGGCGTGGGCGGTCGGGTCGGACGCCGCGAGCGGCGCGTTGCCGCCGCGGCCAATGACCACCCCGTCCTGGACGACGACCGCGCCGACCGGAACCTCGCCGCGCGCTGCGGCTACCTGCCCGAGCGCGAGCGCTTCACCCATCCAGCGCGCATCCTCG
>CAYQAF010000197.1:0-4886 GCA_964415375.1 uncultured Alcaligenaceae bacterium | reverse complement strand
TGGCGATCTACTCGACGTTCCTGCAGCGCGCCTACGACCAGCTGATCCACGACGTCGCCCTGCAGAACCTGCCGGTGGTGTTCGCCGTCGACCGGGCCGGGCTGGTCGGTGCCGATGGCGCGACGCACGCGGGCGCGTTCGACCTGTCTTACCTGCGCTGCATCCCCAACCTGCTGGTGATGGCGCCCGCCGACGAGGACGAGTGCCGCAAGCTTCTCACCACCGCGTTTCGCCACGACGGCCCAGCGGCCGTGCGCTACCCGCGCGGCACCGGGCCGGGCGTGGCCACGGGGGCCGCACTCGAGACGCTGCCCGTGGGCAAGGGCATCGTGCGGCGCGAATCGCGGCGCCGCGCGCATCGCGTCGCGATCCTCGCCTTCGGCGGGCCGCTCGCGGCGGCACTGGAGGCGGCGGAAACCCACGACGCCACCGTGGCCAACATGCGCTTCGTGAAGCCGCTCGACGTCGATCTCGTGCTCGCGCTCGCGCGCGACCACGATGTCCTCGTCACCGTCGAGGAGAACGTGATCGCCGGGGGCGCCGGCAGCGCGGTGGGCGAGGCGCTCGCCGCGGCCGGCATCGAGGTACCGCTGCTGATGCTGGGCCTGCCCGACCGCTTCGTCGACCACGGCGACCCGACGTTCCTGCTCGGGCAGTGCGGGCTCGACGCCCAGGGCATCGCGGCGTCGATCGGCCGCCGCATGGGACCGCTGGACTCGATGACGTGGGCGAAGCCCGCGGCGGCGTGAGACGATCCGGATTTCGCTCGCCACGCCGCATGAACCGCACCGACCCGCCCGCGCTCCTGCCGATGCCCGACGTCCAGTCGGCGCGCGACCACCGCGAGATCCCGATCGACCAGGTGGGCATCCGCGGCTTGCGCTATCCGTTGCCGATCGCCGACCGCGACGGCGTGCAGACCACGATCGCCGAGTGCGGCGTGTTCGTCGCGCTGCCCGCCGACCGCAAGGGGACGCACATGTCCCGCCTCGTCGCGCTGCTCGAGCAGCGCGCGCAGCCGGGTGCGGTGCCGATCGGCGTCGGCTCGCTCCACGAGCTGCTCGAGGTGCTGGTGGCACGCCTCGACGCGCCGGCGGGGCGCGTGACCCTCTCGTTCCCGTTCTTCGTGCGCAAGATCGCGCCGGTGTCCGGGGTGTCGAGCCTGCTCGACTACGAGGCACGCCTCGAGGGCGACCTCGACGACCGCGGCTTTCGTTGCCTGGTCTCGGTCGCCGTGCCGGTGACCTCGCTGTGCCCGTCGTCGAAGGAGATCTCCGACTACGGCGCGCACAACCAGCGCTCGGTCGTGACGATCACCGTGCGGCCGCGCGCGGCGCTCTTCATCGCCGACGTCGTGCGCGTGGCGGAGGAGGAGGCCTCGAGCGAGCTCTTCGGCATCCTCAAACGGGTCGACGAGAAGTGGGTGACCGAGCGTGCGTACGACAACCCGCGGTTCGTCGAGGACCTGGTCCGCGGCGTCGCGGCGCGCCTTGCGGCCGACCCGCGCATCGAGGCGTTCGCGGTCGACGCCGAGAACTTCGAGTCGATCCACAATCACTCGGCCTGGGCCCGCATTTCCCGCGGTCTTTGACCGGCCCGCCGGGGGTCGGGCGGACCACCGCCCATCGCAGCCGGTCGCAATCCGTCGCAGTGCCGCCGGTGCCGGGTGCCGGACGTGCCTAGAATGTTTGCCTTCCGTCCGGCCGACGCCGCGATGCTCGACGCCCTGAAGTCCCGCTACGACGCCTTCGCCAACCGCGTGCTCTGCTCGCTGTCCGAGATCGAGCGCGAGGACGTGCGCTCGTTCGACCGCTGGTTCTACCGCGGCGGCGGCTGGCGCTGGCTGGTCGGCATCATCGCGCTCACGACCGCCGTCGCCTTCGTCGCCTCGAAGCTGCCGTGGAACATGCGCTTCGCCGAGGCCGCGGTGCTGTTCAACCTGCTCGTGCTGACGCTGCTGTGGTCGGGACTCGCCGCCTGGTTCGGCTACCGCAAGTTCAGCGGCAAGCTGTTCCGCTACATCGTCGTCGGCCCGCTGCTCGCGCTCGTGGGCGCATTCGTCGGCGCGTCGGTGGCGGGGATCGCCAAGGGCGTCGACCCGCTCGCCTGGCTGCAGGACAGCACCAAGGTCCGCCACATCGTCACCGCCGGGCTCGTGTTCGGCGTGCTGTACGTGCTGGTCGTCGCACTGATCGCGAACCTGCGCAATCGCGAGTACCGGGCGCTCGCGGCGCGCCTCGAGTCGGAGGCGCGGCAGAGCGAGCTCTCGCGGCAGCTCGCCGAGTCGAAGCTGCGCATGCTGCAGCTGCAGATCGAGCCGCATTTCCTGTTCAACTCGCTCGGCAGCGCGCAGCAGCTCGCGGAGAAGGGCGCGCCGGACGCGGCGCGGCTCATTGCCAACCTGATCCGCTTCCTGCGTGCCGCGTCCCCGGCGCTGCGCGAGGACGTGACCTCGCTCGCGCAGGAGCGCACGCTGGTGGAGGCGTACCTCGGGATCATGAAGACCCGTCTCGCCGACCGTCTCGCGTACGCGGTGGACATCCCCGCATCGCTCGCCGACGCGGTGGTACCGCCCGGCATGCTGATCACGCTGGTCGAGAATGCGATCAAGCACGGCATCGAGCCGCTGCCTGCGGGCGGTCGCATCGACGTCCGCGCCGCGCAGGACGCAGATGGCCGGCTGGTGCTGTCCGTCGCCGACACGGGCACCGGGGTACACGGCGGAGGCGTCAAGGGACAGGGCATCGGCCTCGCCAACATTCGCGAACGCCTCGCGCTGCTCTTCGACGGGCGCGCGTCGCTCGAGCTCGAAGGCAACGTGCCGCGCGGCTTCGTGGCGCGGATCGTCCTGCCTGCCGACACCATGGCTGCCCGGCCCGACGCGGCGCCGGCCGGCGCGCCGGCGCTCGTCCCGCGCGCGGCCGCACGCTGAGATCACCGATTACCGCCACGAAGGAAGCCCGATGAACGCCGAGCAACGCCCGACCGCGCTGATCGCCGAAGACGAGCCGCTGATGCGTGAACGGCTGAAGGAAAAGCTCGCGGTCGTGTGGCCCGAGCTCGACATCGTCGCCGAGGCGGCCGACGGCGACGAGGCGCTCGCGCTGTTCGACGTGCACCGCCCGCAGATCGCCTTCCTCGACATTCGCATGCCGGGCCGCTCCGGGCTCGACGTCGCGGCCGGCATCGGCGGCGACGCCCACATCGTGTTCATCACCGCCTACGACCAATACGCGGTGAAGGCCTTCGAGGCCGGCGCGGTCGACTACCTGCTGAAGCCCGTCGAGGAGGATCGGCTCGCGCAGACCGTCGACCGGGTGAAAAAGGCGCTCGGCGCGCCACCTGCGGACCTGTCCGCGCTGGTCGCGGACCTCGCGGGCCACGTGCCGCGGACGACGCGCCGGCTGAAGTGGATCAAGGCGGCCGTCGGCAAGCAGATCCGGCTGATCGACGTCGACGACGTCGTGTACTTCCAGAGCGACACCAAGTACACGCGCGTCGTGCTCGCCCAGTCGGAGGCGCTGATCCGCACGCCGCTCAAGGACCTGGCCGGCGAGCTCGATCCCGACCGCTACTGGCAGGTGCATCGCAGCACGATCGTCAACCTCGGGCACGTCGCGAGCATCCTGCGCGAGGATGCCGAGCGCCAGTTCGTGATGCTCAAGAACCGGCCGGAGAAGCTCCCGATCTCGCGGCAGTTCACCCATCTCTTCAAGCAGATGTGATCGCGTCGCTGCGTGGGCCGGCCCGGATCGCGCGCGGCCGGTAGAATTCCCGGTTTGCCCTCCGCACGATGCGACCTGTTGCGATCTTCCGCTTCGCCCCCGGCGACGAGCCCGGCCACTTCGGCGACTGGCTCGAGGCGGCCGGCCGTCCGCGGCGGCTCTTCGCGCTGCATGACGGAGAGCCGGTGCCGTCGAGCGCGGCGCCCTACGCCGGCATCGGCATGATGGGCGGGCCGATGAGCGTCAACGACCCGCTGCCGTGGGTCGCGCCGATGGAGTCTCTGGTGCGCGACGCGATCGCCCGCGGCGTGCCGGTGATCGGGCATTGCCTGGGAGGGCAGCTCCTCGCCACGGCTCTCGGGGCGCGCGTCCGGCGCGCCGCCACCGCCGAGATCGGCTGGAGCGACGTCGAGTCGTGCGACGGTGCCGCTGCCGACGAGTGGTTCGGCGGACGTTCCCGCTTCGCGATGTTCCAGTGGCATTACGAGACGTTCGATCTCCCCGCAGGGGCTCGCCGCGTGCTCGCCAATTCGTGGACCGCGAATCAGGCCTTCGTCGTCGGCGACCGGCACCTCGGCATGCAGGGTCACGTCGAGATCACCGCCGCGATCGCGCGCTCGTGGATCGCGCAGTCGGGCGGCGAGCTGCCACCCTGTTCGACGCCGTCGATGCAGTGCGCGGCCGACGTGCTCCGCGACCTCGATGCCCGCGTCGCGGCGTCGAACGCCGTGGCGGACGACGTCTACGCGCGCTGGGCGCGCCAGCTGGTGCGCTGAGCGCGGGCCGAGACAATGGGAGCGATCCACGCGCTGCCGGACCAGCTGGTCAACCAGATCGCCGCAGGCGAGGTCGTCGAGCGTCCCGCGGCAGCGCTGAAGGAGCTGATCGAAAACAGCGTCGACGCCGGCGCCACGCAGGTCGACGTCGACGTCGCCGGCGGGGGCGTGCGGCGCATGCGCGTCGCCGACAACGGGTCGGGCATCGATCGCGAGGACCTGGCGCTCGCGGTCGCCCGGCACGCGACCTCGAAGATCGCCCTGCCGTCCGACCTCGAGGCGATCGCGACGCTGGGCTTCCGCGGCGAGGCACTCGCCTCGATCGCCGCGGTGTCGCGCTTCGCGATCGCGTCGCGCGCCGCCGCGCGGCCGCACGCGTGGCGGC
>CAYQAF010000196.1:0-4888 GCA_964415375.1 uncultured Alcaligenaceae bacterium | reverse complement strand
AACTTGAGTCGTGCCACCACTTTGTCGATGCGCTCGGGGGAGACCGGCTTCAGCAGATAGTCGACGGCACCCTCGTCGAACGCGGCGATCGCGTACTCGTCGTACGCGGTGACGAAGACCACATGGGTTCGCCCGGCAATCTCGCGCGCGACGTCGAGCCCGCTCATCACCGGCATGCGGATGTCGAGGAATGCGACGTCGGTGGGGTGCGCCTCGAACGCGGCGAGGGCGTCGGCGCCGGTGCCCGCCGCCGCGACGATCTGCAGCTCCGGCCAGGAACCGCGCAGGCGGTGCTGCAACTGCTCGCGCAGCAGGGGCTCGTCTTCGGCGATCAGGGCCGTGGGCATCGGCACTCCGGGCGACGTCAGGATTCGCAGGGCACCTCGATGATCGCACGGGCGCCCCGCGGCTCGAGCGCCTCGAGCGCGAATCGTCCCCGCGGACCGAACAGCGCCGCGAGCCGTTCCCGGACGTTGGCGAGCCCGACGCCCTCGCCGGAGGTGGCGGGCCCGGTGCCGGCGACGATGCCGCGTCCCGTGTCCTCGACCGACACCACCAGCCGGTCGCCGTCGCGCCGTGCCTCGATCGCGACGGTGCCGCCGTCGGCGCTCGGCTCCAGGCCGTGCTTGATCGCATTCTCGACCAGCGAGATCAGCATGTTCGGCGGGAACGGAAGATCGGCAAGCCCGTCCGGCAGCGCGGCGCGCCACGCGAGCCGCGGTCCCATGCGCATGGCGAGGATCTCGAGGTAGGCGCGCGCGAGCGCGAATTCGCGACGCAGCGTGCTCGACTCCGCACGCAGGTCCGGAAGCACCGCGCGCAGGTAGTCGATCAGGTGGCCGAGAAGCTTCGAGGCCTGCGGCGGGTCGGTCTCGGTGAGGTACTGAACGGAGGCCAGCGTGTTGTACAGGAAGTGCGGCTCGACCTGGGCCTGCATCAGCTTGAGCTCCGCCTCGACCGCTTGCCGTGCGAGCAGATTACGCTCGGCCTCTGACCGGTGCAACGCGGCCTCGGCGCGGGCCTCGCGCTCGCGCACGAAGAAGAACAGGCTGACGAACAGGCCGACGAAGAATGCGGAGAAGAAGTTGCCGACGAACGAGCGCCACTTCGTCGTGATGTGCACCAGGTCGTACTGCTTGACGATCACGATCAGCACCAGCGCGAGCAACGAGCCGACCGCGACGGCCAGCGCGAGCCGCGGAATCGGATGGCGCTTGTTCCACGGCGCGGCGACGTTGACGCAGTAGGCGACCGCGAACCCCGACAGCTGCACCGAGACGAACGGATGCCAGAACGGTCGCGGATCCTCGACCCAGACGAGCAGCGCGATCGCGGTATTCATCGCCGCGATCAGGAACAGGATCGTCGGGCGGACGCGGAAGCCTCGTACGAGCGCCTCGATCCAGGTTTCGGTGAGGGGGGCGGGCGACATGGGACGGATTCTACGAACCGCCTCCGAGCGCCGGTTTCCCGGCGACGGGATGCCGAGGACGCCGACAGAACGCCCGGGGCGCCGGTGAGGCGGAACCGGAACGGCGTAACAAGGCGATGGAGGCGCTACAACCGCGAGGCGAAAGCGACGATCCGCTCGATCGCCTCGGCGCACTCCGCGTGCTCGGCCACGAGCGCTATGCGCACGCGCCCGGACCCCGGATTGACCCCACCCGATTCCCGGGCCAGGAAGCTGCCGGGCAGGACGACGACGTTCTCCTCCGCGTACAGCCGCCGCGCGAACTCGGCATCCTCGATCGGGGTCTTCGCCCACAGGTAGAACGCTGCATCGGGCAGCGTGCACGGCAACGCCGGCGCGAGGCGAGGCGCGAGCGCCGCGAACTTCTGCGCGTACTTGCGACGGTTCTCGACGACGTGCACCTCGTCGTTCCAGGCGGCGATGCTGGCGGCTGCGACCGCGGAGGACATCGCCGAGCCGTGATAGGTGCGATAGAGCAGGAACGCCTCGACGAGCGCCGCGTCGCCGGCGACGTAGCCCGAGCGCAGCCCCGGCGCGTTCGAGCGCTTGGACAGGCTGCCAAAGACGAGCAGGCTGCGGTAGTCGCCGCGTCCGTCGGCCCGGGCCGCAGCGAGCGCCGACACCGGCGGGCGGTGCTCGTCGAAGTACACCTCGGCGTAGCACTCGTCGGCCGCAATCACGAAGCCATGGCGGTCGGCGAGCGCGAACAGATGCCGCCACTCGTCACCCGTGACGACGCGCCCGGTCGGGTTGTCCGGCGAGCAGACGTAGAGGAGTTGCGTGCGCGACCAGACCTCCTCGGGCACTCCGTCCCAGTCGTGCGCGAAGTTGCGGGCGGGGTCGCCGTTCACGTACCAGGGCCGGGCGCCGGCGAGAAGCGCCGCACCCTCGTAGATCTGGTAGAACGGATTGGGAACGACGACCGTGGCACCGGGGCGGCTCGCGTCAACGACCGTCTGGGCGAACGCAAAGAGCGCCTCACGGCTGCCGAGCGTCGGCAGGATCTGCGTCGCGGGATCGAGAGGCGGCAGCCGGTTGCGCCGGGCGAGCCACGCGGCGATCGCCTCGCGGAGGGCGGGTGCGCCGGCGGTCATGGGATAATTCGAGAGCCCCGCACCTGCGCCCGCCAACGCCTCCAGAACGAGTTGCGGCGTGGGGTGCCGCGGCTCGCCGATCGACAGCGCGATCGGGCGCTTCGACGGATCGGGCGTGACGCCTGCGAACAGCTTGCGCAGCCGTTCGAACGGATACGGCTGCAATAGATCGAGACGGGGGTTCAAGGTCGCATGCCGGAGAGAAACGCGATTATAGCGATGCGTCCGGCGGGGCTTCGCGCGCTCCGTGTCGTCGCATGGCCGTACGCGATCGTGCGCGGACTCGTGCGATGACCGTGCGACGCGCGGTCGAACTGGGAGTCACGCTGCTCGCCGCCGCTTTGGTCGCGGTCGTCGTGGCATGGTGGGGATGGCGCTGGTTCGGGCCGGCTGCAGTTGACCTGCCGGCGCGGTCCGCAAAGGAGCCGGTGCCGTCGGTGGCGCTCGCGGTGTCGCCGCCGTTCGGCACGTCACGGGAGCCGCCGACCACGATGGACCAGGGAACTGCGGTCCCTGCGGGATTGTCGGCAGACGTCCGCCTGCTTGGCGTGATCGCCGAGCGCGACGGCGGCGGACACGCGCTGTTCCGCTTCGCGGACGGCACCGCCCGACTCGTGGCGGCGGGGGCCCGCCTTTCGGACAGCGCGACGCTGATCGCCGTGAAGCCCGACGGGGTCACGGTGCGCGACGCCGGCGGGGAACGTGGCATCCCGTTGCGCGCGACCGCCGCGACCGCGCCATCGCCGCGATCGTCCGCCGCAGCGCATTCCGGCGCCTGTGCGATTCCGCGCGACTATCGCGGCGCGGTGGTGCGCCTCAATGCCGAACTCCTGCAGGGCCTGATCGGCGAGCCGCAGGCGTTGCGTGCGGTCGTCGATGCGCAGGACGGCGCGCTCGTCGTGCGCGACGAGACGGGACTGGCCGTGATGCTCGGCCTCAAGAAAGGCGACCGGGTGACCCAGGCCAACGGTATCGCGCTGCGTGCGCCGGAGGACGTGATCGTGTCGATCCTGCGACCGCTTGCCGCGAACCAGGCGGTGCGAGTGCAGGGCGCGCGCGGCGCGGAAACGCGGGAGCTCCTGATCCTCAACGCCGGCGCGTGTCCCGGTTGACGGGCAGCCAGTCGAGCAATCCCAGTGGATGGTCGGCACCGCCGGCCGCGGGCCAGCGGTCGTGCGGCTCGCCGGTGCCGAGATAGCCCCAGCGCGCCACGAGCGTCGGCATGCCGGCCGCGTTCCCTGCGGTGATGTCGCGCAGGTCGTCGCCGACGTAGGCGCAGCGATCTGCCGGCACGCCGAGTTCGCGGGCGGCGTGGAAGAGCGGTTCGGGATGGGGCTTCGGATGCGGTGTCGTATCGCCGGAAACGACGGTCGCGGCGCGGTCGGCGAGCTGCAGCGCTGCGACCACCGGCACGGTAAAGCGCGCGGCCTTGTTGGTGACGATGCCCCATCGCAGTTCTCGCGCTTCGAGTGCATCGAGCAGCTCGGCCACGCCGGCGAACAGCCGCGTCGTCTCCGCGAGGCACGCCTCGTAGTGCGCGAGGAAGGCGTCGCGCAAGGCCGGGTACTCGGGGGCGTCCGGCAGCACGCCGAGCCCCGCGCCGATCAGCCCGCGCGCACCCGCGGACGCGTGAGGACGCAACGCCAGCACGGGCACCGGCGCGAGGCCCCGATCGCGCCGCAATCGATTGAGCGCTCCGGCCAGGTCGCCGGCCGTGTCGGCCAACGTGCCGTCGAGGTCGAACAGGACGGCGTCGACGGGAAGTGCGCGCATCCCGCGGCTCAGGCTTCCTTGCGGAACGCCGCGAAGTAGTTGACGTCGGTGTCGCGGGGATCGAGCCGGAACACCTTCGTCAACGGGTTGTAGACGAGCCCGGTGGATCCGGCTAGGTCGAGGCCCGCACGCCGGGCGTGGCCGGCGAGCTCGGAGGGACGGATGAACCGCGCCCAGTCGTGCGTTCCCCGCGGCAGGAGTTTCAGCACGTACTCGGCGCCCACGATGGCGAACAGGTACGACTTCGGGTTGCGGTTGAGCGTCGACACGATCACCGTGCCGCCGGGCTTCGCCAGCGCCGCGCAGGCCGCGACCGTCGAGCCCGGGTCGGGCACGTGCTCGACCATCTCCATGCACGTCACGACGTCGAATGCGCCGGGCATCTCGACAGCGAGCTCTTCGGCGGTGACCAGCCGATAGTCGACGGGGGCACCCGACTCGAGCTTGTGGAGCTTCGCGACGCCGAGTGCTTTCTCGGAGAGGTCGATGCCGAGCACGCTCGCGCCCTTCGCCGCCATCGACTCCGCAAGGATGCCGCCACCGCAGCCGA